>NZ_JBGONU010000008.1:0-141734 GCF_041439295.1 Vibrio sp. 1F253
CGCACCACTATTTAGGGTTTTCATTAATCCTGATGTTGAATGTTTAGTTTTAACTTATGCTCAATATCAAAACCGTTGCGCCCTTAGCTCAGCTGGATAGAGTACCTGGCTACGAACCAGGCGGTCGGAGGTTCGAATCCTCCAGGGCGCACCACATTATTAGAGAAAGCCTCGTTTTTACGAGGCTTTTTTTATGTTTGCTATAAGTTTGTTGCAACAATGTTAAGTTTGTGGTGTTTTTAACTTGTTGTATTTAAAGTAATTCTTGATTGCTTCTTTGTTATTCCACCTTTCTCATATCTATTCTCAGAAAAGCCCCGTTTAAGTCACAGTTTAAATATCTAAAAATGACTCATTTGACAGATTTATGTGATCTGATAGGCGAATAATTAACCTTATGTGTGCGTTATCCGTAACAGAACCTTAAACAAAATTGACAAACTTTTACCAATCGAGATAATCCATGGGTCGGGATCACTATTCGCTGAAATCCTGTACGTATGTCAGGATGACGAAGAAAGGAAGCAACATGACTAATATTGGAAGCCTGCTAGGAGATGCGGCGACTCTAATGATAACGGGGATGTCCGTTGTCTTTATTTTCTTAACTATTCTAGTTTACCTCGTTCGGTTGATGTCAAAACTGGTACCAGAAGAAGTACCGGAGCCGATCGCAGCACCTAAAAAAATTCAAAAATCACAAGCAAACCCTTCAGCTGTTAGTCCACAGGTAGTGGCAGCAATTTCGGCCGCGGTTCATCAATACCGTGCGTCTACTGCTAAGTAGCATTTAAAGGATTAAAAAGGAGTTTATGAGCATGTCTAAACCACTAGCTATCACAGATGTGGTACTTCGTGACGCGCACCAGTCACTATTTGCTACTCGTATGCGTATCGAAGATATGCTGCCAATTGCGGCAGAACTGGATAAAGTCGGTTACTGGTCACTTGAGACTTGGGGCGGCGCAACGTTTGATTCGTGCATCCGTTTTCTTGGAGAAGATCCGTGGGAACGTTTACGAGAGCTGAAAAAAGCGATGCCCAACACACCAATGCAGATGCTACTGCGTGGTCAAAATTTATTGGGTTACCGTCACTACGCGGATGATGTAGTAGAAAAGTTTGTTGAACGTGCCCATAGTAACGGCATGGACGTATTCCGTATTTTTGATGCGATGAATGACGTACGTAACTTTGAAACCGCAGTGAAAGCAACGATTGATGTTGGCGGCCACGCTCAAGGTACGTTGTCTTACACAACCAGTCCGGTTCACAACTCAGATACGTGGGTTGATTTGGCTAAGCGCCTAGAGGATCTAGGTTGTCATTCACTATGCATCAAAGATATGTCAGGTTTATTAAAGCCCTATGAAGCGGAAGAGCTAATCACTCGCATCAAAGCGTCTTGTGATGTGCCTCTAGCGCTGCATAGCCACGCGACAACGGGTCTATCAACCGCTACAGCCGTTAAAGCTGTTGAAGCGGGTATTGATATTCTAGACACCGCAATCTCTTCTATGAGCTGTACTTACGGCCATACACCAACCGAAACGGTTGTTGCTATGCTAGAAGGCACAGAGCGCGACACGAATCTCAAACTAGACCAAATCGAACCAATCGCGGCTTACTTCCGTGATGTACGTAAAAAGTATGCGAAATGGGAAGGCCAGCTAAAAGGTGTCGACTCTCGAATCTTGATCGCTCAAGTTCCTGGCGGCATGTTAACCAACATGGAAGGCCAGCTTAAAGAGCAAGGCGCTGCCGATCGCATGGATGAAGTTCTAGAAGAGATCCCACGCGTACGTAAAGAGTTGGGTTACATTCCTTTGGTAACACCTACTTCTCAGATTGTCGGTACTCAAGCGGTTATCAACGTTCTAACGGGTGAGCGCTACAAGAGCATCACTAAAGAGACTGCGGGTCTACTGAAAGGCGAATACGGTCAAGCTCCTGCTGAGGTTGATGCTGAACTGCAAGCGAAAGTGTTAGATGGTGCTGAGCCAATCACGTGTCGTCCTGCTGATTTACTTAAGTCTGAAATGGATACGTTAACGACTGACCTTTTAGAAAAAGCGAAATCAGATGGTATTTCACTCGCTGAAGATACCGTTGATGATGTACTGACGTACGCACTATTCCCACAAGTGGGTCTTAAGTTCCTTAAAAACCGTCACAACCCTGAAGCGTTTGAACCTGTACCAACGGCTGAAGCTGCAACTCCTGTTACGGCTGCACCACAACCTGCTGCTGGCGGCATTGAGAGCTACAGCGTGAAGGTTGATGGTCAAGTTTATGATGTTGAAGTTGGCCCTCAAGGTGAACTGACATCGGTATCTCCATCAGCGAAACCAGCACAAGCGGCTCAAGCAGCACCTGCTGCGGCTTCTGATGCAGAAGCGATTCCAGCTCCATTAGCCGGCAACATCTTTAAAGTCATCGTTCAGGCGGGTGCTGAAGTGGCCGAAGGTGATGTTCTGCTGATCCTAGAAGCGATGAAAATGGAAACGGAAGTACGAGCTGCTCGCAGTGGTATCGTTCAAGAATTGAATGTTAAAGAAGGCGATGCAGTTACTGTTGGCGCTCCACTACTAAGCTTAGCGTAAGGGAGTACCATGGAAGGATTGATGACCTTATGGTCTGAAACAGGGATTGCTAACTTTGAGTTCGGCCAGATCTGTATGATGTTGGTTGGTTGCTCACTGTTGTTTTTGGCAATTCGCAAAGGGTTTGAACCTTTACTGCTGTTACCTATTGGTTTTGGTGCTGTATTAGCCAATATTCCAAATGCTGGATTCACGGATCCCGGCGGTTTGCTTTACTACGTTTACTACATTGGTATTGAAACTGGCATTTTCCCACTGCTGATCTTTATGGGTGTTGGAGCGATGACGGACTTTGGTGCGTTGATTGCTAACCCTAAAACACTGTGGCTCGGGGCTGCTGCTCAGTTTGGTATATTCGCAACGCTATTTGGCGCGATCTTGCTGAACTATGTACCAGGAATGGAGTTCTCAATGGCAGATGCTTCGTCAATTGCGATCATTGGTGGTGCCGATGGCCCAACCGCGATCTTTTTGGCGAGTAAGTTATCTCCTGATCTATTAGGTGCGATTGCGGTAGCGGCGTATAGCTACATGGCTTTAGTTCCTATTATTCAGCCACCAATCATGAAAGCGTTAACGTCTCCTGAAGAGCGCCAAATTAAGATGGCTCAACTTCGTCATGTAAGCAAAGCTGAGAAGATCCTTTTCCCGCTAGCTGTACTGCTGATGACGATTTTGTTCCTACCTTCAGCAACCCCTCTAGTAGGTATGTTCTGTTTGGGTAACTTAATGCGCGAAGCGGGTGTGGTTGATCGTCTTTCAAAAACAGCCCAAAACGAACTGATTAACGTTGTGACTATTTTCCTTGGCCTAGGTGTTGGCTCTAAGCTTCAAGCAGACACGTTCTTGAACTTAGAGACGTTAGGTATCCTTGGGTTAGGTGCGGTGGCGTTTAGTATTGGTACGGCTGGTGGTGTATTGATGGCGAAGCTGCTGAACCGCTTCTCGAAAGAAGACATTAACCCACTGATTGGCGCCGCTGGTGTATCAGCGGTTCCGATGGCGGCTCGTGTTGTGAATAAGGTTGGACTTGAGGCAAACCCTCAGAACTTCCTGTTGATGCATGCGATGGGTCCGAACGTAGCGGGTGTACTTGGTAGTGCCGTTGCTGCGGGTATCCTATTAGCTCTCGTAGGTTAATGAGTTACTTGGCTATGCTGCTCGTTACGTTAATTGGTCGTCAATTTACGCATGAGCGGTTAACTTCGCCTTATTAAATGGTTTATAGTCAAAGGGATGCTTTCGCATCCCTTTCTTTTTATTAATTAGGGTGCTTATTCATCAGGGCTTCTATCAATCAAGGAAATGTGGAAATGGAAAATAAACAGATTGCGATTACTCAATTCGGCGGCGTCGAAAACCTCAGTATTCAAACCAGTACTATTCCTGAGCCTAAGGCCGGAGAAGTGGTGGTTAAAGTTTCCTTTTCAGGCGTTAATCCTATTGATGTGAAAACCCGTGCTGGCCTTGGTTGGGCGGCAGCACAAAACAAAGACAACCTTCCTTGGGTTCCTGGTTACGATATTTCAGGGCAAATTGTCACGCTAGGCGAACAGGCAGAGCGTTTTACTGTTGGTGATAACGTAGCCGGCTTTATTGGTTTTCCACTGCAAGGTGGCGGTTATAGCCAGTATGTGTGTGTTCCAGAGGTCGCATTAAGTATGGTCCCAGACTCGGTTGCGTTAGAAGCGGCTGCAGCTTTACCACTCGCTAGCCAAACCGCAGCACAAGCGCTTAACAAAGCGGAAGTGAAAGAGAGCGATCGCGTACTCATCTTAGCGGGTGCTGGCGGCGTTGGTCATCTTGCGGTTCAAATCGCAGTGGCTGCAAAAGCTGAGGTCTACACGACCTGCAGCGAGGCCAACCTTGATTACCTTGCTACGTTAGGCGCTCATGCGATTAACTATAAATTTGCGCCAGCATCGGAAAGAGTCTCTGATGTTGATGTACTGATTGATTTAGTGGGGGGTGATACCGCGCTTGATGCGTTGAAGTGTTTGAAAGATGGTGCGAGAGTGGTAACGGTGCCTACGCTGTCTGCTGAATTAATTTGCGAGAAAGCGACATTATTGGGTTTCACTGCTTCAGGTATGCTCGTTGAGCCAAATCCAGAGCAAATGGACACTATGCTTTACATGGTTAGCGTAGGATTGCTCAAAACAGAAATTCAAACTATCTACCCGTTAGATGAAGCACAGTCGGCGCATCTACAAGTAGAAACCGGACACACCAGAGGCAAGGTACTACTTAAAATGCAAGAAGGTTAATATGCAGTGCTAGAGTTCTTTAATTCTCTTTTTGAAAACATAGCGTTGTGGTTTTCTGACTCGGCGCTGTGGGTGCTCTTCATTAGTGGCTTCTTGAGTGCCACATTGTTACCAGGGGGCTCAGAAGCAAGCCTTGTGGCAGCATTGAGCTTAGAACAGTTCTCAACATCATCAATCATTCTTCTGGCGACACTCGGTAATACTTTAGGCGGGCTGACCAACTATTGGATTGGTTTGTGGCTGCCTAATCGAACTCAATCTGAAAAGCATGGTCATAAGGCTATGGCTTGGCTGAGCCGCTATGGCTATTGGACACTGCTATTCAGTTGGTTGCCGATCATTGGTGACCCTTTGTGCTTAGCCGCGGGTTGGTTAAGAATGAAATTTATTCCTAGCGTTATTTTGATAGCGATTGGCAAAGCCGCTCGCTACAGCTTACTTGCTGCTATCTACTTCGGTTTTTTCTAAGGAGAACCTATGAAAAAGGTTTTACTTGGTACATTTTCTCTTATCGCCATTGCAGGCTGTTCTTACAATGTACCTAGCTCTACACCCTTCTTTTCCTCGTTACCTGAAGGTGTCACTCTGTTAGAAGAGGTTAAGCCTTCTAAAGATAAAGTGGTGATCCCTTACACCAAATATCAGCTTGAAAACGGCCTGACAGTTATTCTTTCCCCTGATGATTCTGATCCTCTTGTACATGTGGATGTTACCTATCATGTCGGCTCAGCTCGTGAAGAAATAGGCAAATCGGGCTTTGCTCATTTCTTCGAACACATGATGTTCCAAGGCTCTGAGAACGTCGGTGACCAGCAGCACTTTAAGATCATTACCGAGGCGGGTGGCTCGTTAAACGGCACGACTAACCGTGATCGTACTAACTACTTTGAAACCGTTCCATCTAACCAACTTGAGAAAATGTTGTGGTTAGAATCAGACCGAATGGGTTTTTTATTGGATGCGGTTTCTCAGAAGAAATTCGAAGTTCAAAGAGGCACGGTTAAAAACGAACGTGCTCAAAGTTATGAAAACCGTCCTTATGGCTTGATGTGGGAACGCATGGGTGAAGCGCTTTACCCTGAAGGTCACCCTTACTCATGGCAACCAATCGGTTATGTGGAAGATCTAGACCGTGTTGATGTGAATGACCTTAAGGCGTTCTTCCTACGTTGGTACGGCCCAAATAATGCGGTACTGACTATCGGTGGTGATATCGACGTTGATGACACGCTAGAGTGGGTTAATCAGTACTTTGGCCCAATCCCTCAAGGTCCGGAAGTTAAGGCTGCTGAGAAGCAACCAGCTGTTCTAACAGAAGATAAGTACATCACCTTAGAAGACAACGTTCGTCAGCCGATGGTGCTTGTTGGTTGGCCAACAACCTACCGCGGTGAAGATACGCAAGCTTCACTGAATGCGCTGTCTAACGTGTTAGGTTCAGGGACCAACAGTTATCTGTACCAAAACCTCGTAAAAACGCAAAAAGCGGTGAGTGCAGGCTCTTTCCACGATTGTGCAGAGCTCGCTTGTACTATGTATGTCTATGCGATGGGTGACTCAGGTGAAAAGGGGGATTTGACGGTTCTAAATAAAGAACTGATGGGAACCCTAGAACAATTTTCGAAAGGCGGTGTGGAACAAGATCGTCTAGATCAAATTACCGGCATGGCTGAAGCGAATGCGGTGTTTGCACTGCAAAGTGTTAGAGGCAAGGTTTCACAGCTCGCGTCAAATCAAACCTTCTATGGCCAGCCTGATCGTATTGAATCACAACTCGATCAAATCCGAGCTGTTACCCCTGAAAGCGTAAGCAAGGCGTATCAAGATTTTATCGAAGGTAAGCACAAGGTTACCTTGAGTGTGGTTCCTAAGAAAAAACTCGACTTAGCGGTTCGCGAGGCTACATTTAGCACTCCTGCTCGTACCCTTCCTGAATACAGCAAAGTGACAGAAGAACAATTGGATTTCAGAAAGGCACCGAACACATTTGATCGCAGCGTGATGCCTGAAGTGAACTTTGGTGTTGAAGCGACCATGCCTGAGCTGTATCGCATGCATTTTGCTAATGGTACTGACTTGATTGGTACTGTGACTAGCGAAACGCCGACAGTGCAGCTACAAATTCAACTCCCTGCGGGTGAGCGCTATGTTGGTAAAGGTCAAGAGGGTTTGGCGAACCTAACTGCATCGATGATGGAAGAAGGTTCGACTAAACGAACGGTTGAAGAGTTGCAGGCTACCTTAGATAAGCTTGGTAGTAGCGTTAGCATTAGTGCTGGCAGCTATACCACAGATATTTCAGTCTCGACGTTAGAGAAAAACCTGCCTCAAACCTTAGCGATCGTGCAAGAAGTTCTATTCGAGCCTAAGTTTGATGTTCAAGATTTCGAACGCGTTAAGAGTCAGATGTTAGAAGGCGTAGTGTATCAGCATCAACAACCGAGTTGGATGGCTTCTCAAGCAACCCGAGAGGTGTTGTTCGGTAGCAGTATTTTTGGTCGAGCGAGTGATGGCACCAAGGATTCTCTAGAATCGTTAACTCTAGACGATGTAAAACTGTTTTACAGTCAGCACTATACTCCTGAGGGAGCTAATATTGTTATTGTAGGGGACATCACGAAGGAGGAGGTTGGAAAGCAGCTTCAGTTCTTTGAAGAATGGCAAGGTGACGCTGCACCACTCACTCGTCCACAGATCATCAAGGAGCTTTCGGGCCAGAACTTGTACTTAGTGGATAAGCCGGGAGCACCACAAAGTATTGTACGCTTAGTTCGTAAAGGGTTACCGTTTGATGCGACCGGTGAATTGTATTTAAGTCAATTGGCTAACTTTAATTTAGCCGGTAACTTCAATAGCCGCATCAACCAGAACCTGCGTGAAGACAAAGCCTACACTTACGGTGCAAGCGGTTACTTTGCGAGTACGCGTGAAACTGGTGCGGTAGTGTTTAGTGCTCAAGTTAGAGCCAATGCGACGGTTCCATCAATTCAAGAGTTTATTGCTGAGCTAAATGAATTTAGTCAGAGTGGATTAACTGACGAAGAGGTGAAATTTATGCGCCTTGCCGTCGGTCAACAAGATGCGCTTAAATACGAAACACCAAGTCAAAAGGCTGGATTGTTGAGTAATATTGTTACGCTGAGCCTTGATGAAGACTACCTACAGCAGCGCAACCAGATAGTAGAAACGGTTTCAAAAGAGACTTTAAATGAGCTATCGAAGAAATGGTTTGACCCGAATGATTATCAAATAATTGTTGTTGGTGACGCGACTTCGCTGCGCCCTCAATTAGAAAAGTTAGATATTCCAATAGAAGAGCTTGAAATCATTCGTTAGAGTACACATTAAAGGGGGAGGGAAGAGATTCTACTTTTCTCCTCCAACCTAATTTATGATAGTTCTAATAAGAACAATATAAGATAAGTGAACAGAATTTTGACTGATTTTGCTGCGCGACTAAAGCAAGTTGCAACCAACCCTAAGACCTTCTCTCAATTTGGTCGTGGTGTTGAAAGGGAAACATTGCGCTACACGGAAGATGGGCATCTTGCTACTGGGCCGCACCCTAAGGCTTTAGGATCTGCGTTGATGAACGAATGGGTAACGACCGATTTCTCTGAGTCGCTACTGGAGTTTATCACGCCTGTTTTTAACGACGTTCCGACGCTTTTGAATCAGTTGTCTGATATCCATCACTTCACTCAAACCAAGTTAGACGGCGAAAAGCTGTGGCCACTCTCTATGCCTTGTTATGTGGGGAGTGAAGATTACATTCAGCTTGCGCAATACGGTACTTCTAACAACGGTAAGATGAAGACGCTATATCGTGAAGGCCTAAAGCGTCGCTACGGTAGTCTGATGCAGATTATTTCGGGTGTTCATTTCAACTTCTCTTTCCCAGAAAGCTTTTGGGACAGTCTGTTTGGAGAGCAAACCGAAGAAGCGCGTTGCGAAGCTAAATCAGATGCGTACTTCGGTTTGATTCGTAATTACTACCGCTTTGGTTGGTTAATCCCATACTTCTTCGGTGCTTCACCTGCGCTATGTTCTTCTTTTATCAAAGGAAGAGAAACCAACCTACCTTTTGAAAAGGTTGGAGAAACACTGTATCTACCCAAAGCAACGGCATTGCGCTTGAGTGACCTTGGTTACACCAACAGTGCGCAAAGTGTACTGAAGATTGGCTTCAACAGCCTAGACCAATACCTTGAAGGTTTGAACCAAGCGATTCGTACGCCATCGGAAGAGTTTGCTGAGATTGGCACTAAGGTTGATGGGGAATACCGTCAGCTAAATAGCAACGTACTGCAAATTGAGAATGAGCTTTATGCTCCAATCCGTCCTAAGCGTGTGGCGAAAAGTGGCGAGAAACCATCTGAAGCACTGGCTCGTGCTGGCGTTGAGTACATCGAGGTTCGCTCTTTAGACGTAAACCCATTCAGTTCAATTGGTATCAATGAACAGCAAGTTCGCTTCTTAGATTTATTCCTAACGTGGAGCGTGTTATCAGACTCTGCTGAAATGGATAACTGCGAGCTTGAATGCTGGCGCGATAA
This sequence comes from Vibrio sp. 1F253, assembly GCF_041439295.1. Taxonomy (NCBI): domain Bacteria; kingdom Pseudomonadati; phylum Pseudomonadota; class Gammaproteobacteria; order Vibrionales; family Vibrionaceae; genus Vibrio; species Vibrio sp. 1F253. The sequence goes on from NZ_JBGONU010000008.1 coordinate 9,427, forward strand.
CTGGAATAAGGTGATCTTAGAAGGTCGTCAGGTTGGTTTAGAGCTCAAGATTGGTTGTGATGGCGAAAGACTGTCCCTGCAAGACTGGGCTAAAAATGTATTCAAAGATCTTCGAGTTATCGCTGAGTTGATGGATGCTGAGCAAGGTGGTCGTGCATACCAAGAAACGTGCGATACGCTTGAAGCCTGGATTGATAACCCAGAGTTGACCATTTCTGGCCAGTTATTAGAAGAGACCAAGAAATTGGGTGGTTTGGGTAAAGTGGGTTGTGCGTTAGGAAAAACGTATGCTCAACAACACAAGGCACACCAATATAAAGTTTATTCTGCTGAGTTAATGGAAGCGGAAGTTCAACGCTCTGTCATTGCTCAACAGCAAAGTGAAGAAGCGAGCACTCAAGATTTTGATAGTTTCTTAACGGACTATTTTTCATATTTAAAAGCATAGCGAGACTTTGGTGGAAAGGAAGCAAACCTTATTAGGTCAGTCTACTCATGTGGGTGGAAAATGGTTACCTGTCGTGACTGTTGGTATTGTCTCTAGCCTATTGGTTGGATGTGCGACGCCTCCTCCTAAGCAGCAAAATAATATATGCAGCATCTTCAGAGAGCACCCTTCTTGGTATGAAGATGCGGTCGATATGCAAGATGAGTGGGGCACACCGATTAACGTCGCGATGGCTTTTGTTAAACAAGAGAGCAGCTTTCGACATGATGCGCGTCCACCAAAAGATTATATTCTTGGCTTTATACCGTGGGGAAGAGTCAGTAGTGCCTACGGCTATGCACAAGCTCAAGACCCTGCTTGGGAAGACTTTCAAAAAGCGACCAATAATGGTGGTTCGAGAACCAATTTTGATGATGCATTGATGTTCATTGGTTGGTACACCAGCGAGACGCGCCGTCAGTTAGGGATCTCATTATGGGACCCGTATAACCAATATCTGGCTTATCATGAAGGTCGTGGTGGCTATAAACGCAAATCATACAACAGCAAACCATCGTTGATTAAGGTGGCTCGCAAAGTCGAACAGCAAGCAAAAGATTATGGATGGCAACTTAAACAGTGCCGAAAAGAACTAGAAGACAATCGAAGTTGGTTTTTTTAAAGCCAATCGTCATGGAGAATAGCAATGCCTTTATTAGATAGTTTTACTGTTGATCATACGCGCATGAACGCACCTGCAGTTCGTGTTGCTAAAACAATGCAAACCCCAAAAGGGGATACCATTACGGTATTTGACCTGCGTTTTACTGCGCCAAACAAAGATATCCTATCTGAGAGAGGTATTCATACTCTCGAGCACCTATACGCTGGGTTCATGCGTGCTCACCTCAATGGCTCTGCGGTTGAGATCATTGATATTTCGCCTATGGGTTGTCGTACCGGTTTCTATATGAGCTTGATTGGTACGCCTTCAGAGCAGCAAGTGGCTGAAGCTTGGTTAGCGGCTATGCAAGACGTACTGAAAGTTGAGAACCAGAATAAGATCCCTGAGTTGAACGAATACCAGTGTGGTACTGCGGCAATGCATTCCTTAGATGAAGCTAAAGAGATTGCGAATGCAATCATCGCTACCGGTATTTCAGTAAACAAAAATGATGAACTGGCATTGCCAGAGTCGATGCTTCAAGAGCTTAAAATCGACTAATCACTTTTCTTTACTTTAGATGCGCTTCACTCTAGATACATTTCAATCTAGAGGCAGAGCGAGTTAGATACTAAAAGGCCCGGTTCAATGAGCCGGGCCTTTTGTTGTAGAGGGACTTAGTTGGTAACTCAGTTGGTTATACCAATCGTAGTAAATAACTGGTCACCCTAGCTTGCTAAAACGCTCGATAACTACGTTAGAATTTTTGATTGTAGAATAACTACTTATCGAAAAATTCTGCCTTGTTCTCAAGCCTTTTCCCTACGCTATTTTTGATCACTTACTTACTGTGATTGGTATTACTCTCATCTAATGAGTCGCCTCTATCCGGTTACGATCTGCGGAAACACACGCACCAGCTTGATGCGATTCTCTTCGAGCTCAACAATTTCCATTGGATGGCTGGCAACCTGAACACTCAGGTGACTCTCTGGAATATCTTCAAGATGCTCCAGTATCAAACCATTAAGTGTTCTTGGTCCATCGGTAGGCAGTGCCCACTGCAAACCTTTGTTGATATCTCGGATATTAGCGCTGCCTTCAATCAAGAAGCTACCATCGCTTTGCGGTGTGATCTCTTCAGATAAACTTGGTGCGATTGAAGTCGTAAATTCGCCCACGATCTCTTCGAGAATATCTTCGAGGGTAACCAAACCGTTAATATCGCCATACTCATCAACAATCAAACCGATACGCTGTTTGTTGCGTTGGAATTTAAGCAGTTGGGTGTTAAGCGGTGTCGCTTCCGGAATAAAGTAGATCTCATCTGCAGCACGCAGCAGGGTCTCTTTATTGAATTCGTTCTTTTCGAGCATCAAGCGATAAGCTTCACGTAGCCTCAGCATGCCAACTACTTCATCTATCTGATCACGGTACAACACGATGCGACCATGAGGTGAATGAGTGAGCTGACGCACGATCGATTTCCAATCATCATTGATGTCGATGCCGGTGATCTCGTTACGTGGCACCATTATGTCATTCACGGTGACGTGTTCTAAATCGAGAATAGACACCAACATATCTTGGTGACGCTGTGGTATTAGGCTACCCGCTTCATTTACTACGGTTCTGAGTTCTTCTGAGCTTAGATGATCGGTTGCATCATGGTTAGCTTTAACGCCTAAGATACGAATGAAGCCATTGGTAATAAAGTTGACCAAGATAACCAATGGAGATAGCACCTTCATCAGTATTATTAATAGAATACTGCTGGCGTAAGAAACTCGTTCAGGGAAAAGAGAAGCGATGGTTTTTGGTGTAACCTCAGCAAACACGAGGATCACTAGGGTCAGGGCTCCGGTTGCGATTGCAACACCGATATCGCCGTAGATACGCATACCAAGAATAGTCGCGATCGCGGATGCAAGAATATTGACGAGATTGTTGCCGATGAGAATAAGGCCAATCAATCTGTCTGGGCGACTTAGAAGTTTTTCTACGCGTTTGGCACCTTTATGACCCGTATTGGCCAAGTGCTTTAAACGGTAGCGGTTCAAGGACATCATGCCCGTTTCGGAACCAGAGAAATAACCAGAAATTACAATGAGACACGCGAGTAGCGCAAATAAGATACCCGTTGATATGTCGTCCAAAACTATTCTTTTCCTTTTTGTGTATCTTGATTAATTTATGACCGAACATGGTCGAGATGTCAATTGAATGTATCGTACTCAATATTTTAAAGGCAAGGTGTGTGAGACCTTGCCTTCATTATACAGACTAATTCAGGATTATTTCCTGAACGAAGCGGCTACCGAAGTAAGCTAATGTGAGCATGGTGGCACCCGCAAGGGCAAACCATGTGACTTTTTGCCCACGCCAACCTTTCTGATAGTGACCCCAAAGAAGGATGGAATAGATAACCCAAGCTATAAAAGACAATACTGCTTTATGTGCTTTACCTTGAGCAAACATATCTTGTACGAAGATAAGTCCAGTTAATAAAGTACCTGTTAACAAACCATTACCGATTAAAATGATCTTGAAAAGCTGTCTTTCCACCATCATTAAAGGAGGTAGGTTAGGGTTTATCACTAACGCTTTTTTCTTTTTAAGTTTGTGATCTAGCCACGCGAGTTGCATAGCGTATAGCGCACCGATGGTAAGTGTCGCGTATGAGAACAGAGCTAAAGATATGTGTAGCAACAGCTTTGGGTCATTCTCTAAGTGTTTGATGAAGGTGCTAGGAAGAAAAGTGGCAGCCATTAGATTTAGAGCAGCGAAGCTATAAACAACAGGTAAGATGAACCACAAACGTGTTTTGAGCATAGCACCGCTCATGACCACAGATATGATTAAACTGATTAAAGAAGCAACGTTTAAGATACTGAGGTTTTGACCACTGGCATTAAAGATTAAATCGCCAAGCAACCAAGCATGGAAAGCTAAAGCAAGTAATGCGCTGATAAACACCGTTTTTACACGGATTCCTGTTTGGTGCACGAGACCTGGAATGATCGTGAAAATCGCCATTGTATAAAGAAAGGCTGCTGCGATCGCAATAAGACTGTCCATGGTATCCATTTAAATGATTACTAATTGGCGAATTATACCTCGCATCGCTCTTTGGGGCTATGGTGAACCTCATTCAATTCCAAGTGAATAATGTCTCACATCACATGCGTGGATGATTAACGCTCCACAACGGGTATGACTCTAATCCGCGCTAATGTATACTCACAGTAATAGTCGCAGTTTTGAGCGAAGAGAAAACTATGTTTGATAATTTAACGGATCGTCTATCCAAAACGCTGAAAAACATCAGCGGTAAAGGTCGCCTGACCGAAGACAATATTAAAGAGACGCTGCGTGAAGTACGTATGGCGCTACTTGAAGCCGACGTTGCACTGCCAGTTGTCCGCGATTTTGTTAAGCGCGTAAAAGAAGGCGCTGTGGGTGTCGAGGTTTCTAAATCTCTAACACCTGGTCAAGAATTCATTAAGATCGTTCAAGCTGAACTTGAAGCTGTGATGGGAGAGTCTAACGAGGCTCTTGACCTAGCAGCACAACCGCCAGCAGTTATCTTAATGGCAGGTCTACAAGGTGCGGGTAAAACCACATCGGTAGGTAAGCTATCTAAGCTCCTGACTGAGCGTGATAAGAAGAAAGTTTTGGTTGTGTCTGCCGACGTTTACCGTCCGGCCGCGATCAAACAGCTTGAAACCTTAGCAAGCGATGTGGGTGTCGACTTCTTCCCATCTTCAGCTGACCAAAAGCCTCTTGATATTGCAAACGCTGCAATCGACCACGCGAAGAAGAAATTCTACGATGTGCTAATTGTCGATACTGCCGGTCGTTTGGCTATCGATGAAGAGATGATGGGTGAAATCAAAGAGCTTCATACTGCCATTAAACCAGTAGAGACGCTGTTCGTTGTTGATGCTATGACAGGTCAAGATGCTGCGAATACTGCAAAAGCCTTTGGCGATACGCTACCACTAACCGGTGTTATCTTAACGAAAGTGGATGGTGACGCGCGTGGTGGTGCTGCACTGTCTGTTCGTCACATCACAGGTAAGCCGATTAAATTCTTAGGTGTTGGTGAAAAGACTGACGCATTAGAACCATTCCACCCAGATCGTGTTGCTTCTCGCATCCTAGGTATGGGCGACGTACTGTCGCTTATTGAAGATCTACAGAAAAACGTTGATACCGAAAAAGCAGAGAAGCTGGCTAAGAAGTTCAAAGAGAAGAAAGGCTTTGACCTTGAAGACTTCCGTGAGCAACTTGGTCAGATGAAAAACATGGGCGGCATGATGGGCATGATGGATAAGCTTCCAGGCATGTCTCAACTACCAGACAACGTTAAAGATAAAGTTGATGACAAGATGTTCAAGCAAATGGAAGCGATCATCAACTCTATGACAATGAAAGAGCGTCAGCGCCCAGACCTAATCAAAGGCTCACGCAAAAAGCGTATTGCTGCAGGTTCTGGTACGCAAGTACAAGATGTAAACCGTATGCTTAAACAGTTCACTCAAATGCAGAAGATGATGAAGAAAATGCAGAAAGGTGGAATGAAAGGCATGATGCGCAACATGCAAGGCATGATGGGCGGCGGTGGAGGTATGGGCGGAATGGGTGGTGGTTTTAACCCGTTTGGCCGATAATCTACAAATGTAAGCTTTAGCTACGTTACTTTTCATAGTGTTAGCCGTGTCACAGAAAGTGAGCGGTGGCTATGTTGGTGAAAAAATAGCTAAAGCCCTTGCATTGCCCCGGAATAAGAGTAAAATTCCGGGGCTTTAATTTGGCACGAGACCCCAAGCTATTTACTTATACTTGGGGTTAATTATTTTATTAAGAAAGCAAAGAGGACGACATGGTAACCATTCGTTTGGCACGTCACGGTGCAAAGAAGCGCCCATTTTATCAAATCGTAGTTGCGGATAGCCGTAACTCTGTAACTGGCCGTTTCATCGAGAAAGTAGGTTTCTTTAACCCTACTGCTCAAGGTCAAGAAGAAGGTCTACGTCTAGACCTAGATCGTGTTAACCACTGGGTTGGTCAAGGCGCATCTCTATCTGACCGCGTAGCTAAGCTAGTTAAAGACGCTCAAAAAGCGGCTTAATTCTTTTTTAAAAAGAGAAATAGCTTATGTCGATGAAGGGTAAAGAAACGATGAGCGAGCAAAACGAAAGAATTGTTATGGGTAAACTTGGGTCTACCTATGGTATTCGTGGCTGGCTTAAAGTGTTCTCCTACACAGACAATGCTGAAAGCATATTTGATTACAGTCCTTGGTATTTAAAGCTAAAGGGCGAGTGGGTTGAGTATAAAGTTGAAAGCTGGAAACGTCATGGTCAAGGCTATGTATGTAAGCTAGCGGGATTAGATGTACGTGAAGACGCGCAACTGATGACCAACTTTGAAATTGCTATTGACCCTGCTTCATTACCTGAATTGTCAGAAGATGAATTCTACTGGCGCGAATTGTTCGGTATGCAAGTTTTTACCACTAAAGGTTACAACCTTGGTGAGGTCACTGACCTATTAGAAACTGGCTCGAACGATGTTCTAGTAATCAAAGCAAATCTTAAAGATGCTTTTGGCCAAAAGGAACGGTTAATCCCGTACCTTGAAGAGCAAGTGATCAAGAAAGTTGATCGCGAAGCTCGCCGGATCGAAGTTGACTGGGATCCTGGATTCTAACTCCAAATTACAGAGCGAGAGAACACATGTGGGTTGGCATTATTAGCCTTTTTCCTGAAATGTTCCGTTCTGTTACTGATTTTGGAGTAACAGGTCAAGCGGTTAAAAAAGGTCTTTTATCTATTGAGACATGGAATCCTCGCGATTTCACTCATGATAAACATCGCACTGTTGATGATAGACCTTACGGTGGTGGTCCTGGCATGTTAATGATGGTTCAGCCTTTGCGCGATGCTATCCAAACAGCCAAGCAAGCAGCACCGGGAAAGACGAAAGTAATCTATCTTTCACCTCAAGGTCGTAAACTCGACCAGAAAGGTGTTGAAGAGTTGGCAACAAACGAGAACTTGCTTCTTATTTGTGGCCGCTATGAAGGGGTAGATGAGCGCATTATTCAATCTGAAGTCGACGAAGAATGGTCGATTGGCGATTTTGTGATGACGGGTGGCGAACTGCCAGCCATGACGTTGATTGATTCAGTCTCTCGGTTTGTTCCGGGTGTACTTGGAGATTTCGCATCAGCAGAAGAAGATTCTTTTGCAAATGGTTTGCTAGATTGTCCCCATTATACGCGCCCTGAGGTGCTAGACGATAAAGATGTGCCATCGGTACTCAAGTCTGGAAACCATAAGGACATTCGTCGCTGGCGATTGAAACAATCGTTGGGCCGAACTTGGCTAAGAAGACCAGAACTCCTGGAAAACCTAGCTCTGACTGACGAACAGGAACAATTACTGGCTGAATTCATTAAAGAGCAACGCTCTTAACGAAAAGCAAGCAGTAACCTATTAAATTTAGTATCAGTTTATTCTAGGAATTTATACAAATGAGCAACATCATCAAGGCTCTTGAAGAAGAGCAACTAAAATCAGACCTTCCTAAATTCGCACCAGGTGACACTGTTGTAGTTAAGGTTAAGGTAAAAGAAGGTGACCGTGAGCGTCTACAGGCTTTCGAAGGCGTTGTAATCGCTATTCGTAACCGTGGTCTACACTCTGCATTCACAGTTCGTAAGATCTCGAACGGTGAAGGCGTAGAGCGTGCGTTCCAAACTCACTCTCCAATGGTTGATAGCATCGAAGTTAAACGCCGTGGTGCAGTACGTCGTGCCAAGTTGTACTACCTACGTGAGCGTTCTGGTAAGTCAGCTCGTATTAAAGAGAAGCTTACTAAGAAGTAATTCTTTTTGCATTCTATCGATAAAAGCGGAGCCATTTGGCTCCGCTTTTTTGTGTCTGCTATTTAGAGTCTCACAGGTAAGAGATCTCCAACTTGCTCGTTCCTCACTCTTGAGGATGACGAATGACAAGCCTTGATAGGCAGTCGAACCACTGGGGAGTTTTTTGTTACGGGCAACCAGAGCTGTCATTCCCTAGACTGACGAAGGAAGGAGTAGGAAATCTCTACTCATACCATTTTACCGGCAATAAAAAAGGATTGCCGTAAACGCCAACCCTTCAAAATTTACTCGCTACTCGCTACTCGCGCCTAGTGTGGGTCTTCCGACCAACCATCGCTATCCGACATGTCTGGAGCACCAGCGATGCTGTTCTCTTCGTCAGCCCATTCCCCGAAATCAATCATCTGACATTGCTTGCTGCAAAACGGGCGGTGCGGGCTTTGTTCGCCCCATTCAACGTCAGTGTTACATTGAGGGCATTTAACGATGGTGATTTTCTTCGACATAGTGATTCTTAATTTGAAGGTGTAGTAATACCAATCGTAGCAAATAACTGGTCATCCTAGCTTGTTAAAACGCTCGATAACTTCGTTAGAAATTTTGATTGTAGAATAACTACTTATCGAAAATTTCTGTCTTGTTCTCAAGCATTTTTCCTACGCTATTTATGAACACTTACTTACTGTGATTGGCATAAGAAATAGTTTAGGCTCGAGTGAAGGCTTAAGCCAAACTATAAAAGGAAATTAATTAGCTGCAGACAGCCAATTCAAATTCGATGTCTTGTGTGCAGGCTTGCCCAGTTTCAAAGCTCATAAACTTAATGGCGAAGCGATTTTTATGCCCTGAGATCATGGGGTAGGCGCCATATTGCATCGGGATTGAAAGACGAAGGATATTTGCTTCTTCAGCATCACTCTGGAAGAAACCTGTACGAGCGATCTGATCCTTAAAGTGACCTGTCTCTCTGGTGAGCTTCAACCATAGTGTTAGTGCTTCATACAGAGGCTGTAGGCTATCCATCCATGTCTTAGCATCTCTAACTCTCTTATCAAGAGGAAGATGAAGCCAATAATGTAGAGCCGGTAAATCAAAGCAACATGAGCCACCTGGCAAGTTAAAGCGTTGACGAATAGCGCTAAGGAAGCGGTCCTCTTTTAATGATTGCCCAAAACGTTCCGCCTGCATCAGTTCACGATAGATATGACTAATATCATTGAGCAATGATGTCAGCATCTCTTGATCGACACCTTCAACATCTAACCAACTTTTATAGGTTACACGCTGTTTTTCAATATCTTTTGCGAGTTCGCTCTTAAGTTGTATCTGTTCGAATATTTCAATCAGATCAAAGATAGAACGGAAAAAGAGTTGATACTGTTGAGCATCGGAAAATGCAGAAGACAGGTGTAACTGCCTCAAGAGTGATTCAACTCTTAAGTAGATGCGTGTTTTCTCATTTAGAGGATGTTCAAATTTGTGGGTGATCATCGAGCAAACCTTCATTCAACATTGTTCTATTCTGACCCATCTACTGCACTGATTGCCAGATACTTTTGATGTAAATCTGTGATTTGAGGCAAAAGTTCTTGGTTTTTAGTATGGTTTTTAATCACGTCATCTGCAACTGCTAAGCGCTGTTCTCTTGATGCCTGTGATTTTAAAATTGATTTAACTTGTTCCCTAGGAACATTATCGCGACTCATCGTACGTTCTATTTGCACTTCTACCGGCACATCAACGATTAATACGCGATCGGTCATGCCTTGCATTTGGTTTTCAACCAATAGCGGTGCGACTAATAAAGCATAAGGGGATGTGACTTTAGACAGGTCACTGTCAATTTTGTCGCGGATCATAGGGTGAAGCAGTTCATTGAGCCATTGTTTCTCTGTGGGATCAGAAAAGATCACTTCGCGCAGTTTAGCTCGGTTTAGCGCCCCATCTTCGAGCAATACCTCTTCACCAAAATGAGTCGCAATCTGTTTTAGACCTTCACTGCCCAACGCCACCACTTCACGTGCCACGATATCAGCATCGACAATATCAATGTGAAAATGTTCGCTGAAGAGATTAGCTACCGTCGTTTTACCACTGGCGATCCCACCGCTTAATCCGATAATGATTGCCATGATTAAATCCCTAGTACAGAAGTGAAATACCAACCCATGATGTCATTGCCCCACATCAAACTTACCCAACCCGCAATCGCAAGGTATGGGCCAAACGGGAAGGCTTTATCTATGCCTTGCTGTTTCAAGCGAAGTTGAATCAAGCCGAAAACCAAACCGACAAGCGAAGATAAAAGGATGATCATCGGCAGATGTTGCCACCCCAGCCATGCACCTAATGCGGCTAGGAGTTTGAAGTCTCCATATCCCATGCCTTCTTTGCCTGTTAGTAGCTTGAACAACCAATAAACAGACCACAAAGCTAGATAGCCAGCCATTGCGCCAACGACGGAATCTTGAAGCGATACAGGACTGATGTTAAACAGTGCCAAAGCGATACCAGACCAAACTAAAGGTAAGGTGATTTGATCAGGTAACAGCATGGTATCTAGGTCGATAAAGGTTGCGGCAATCAATGCAAAGGTGAAAAAAATCAAAGCAATGGCGTAGTAACTGAAACCAAAGTGGCTAGCCACTACGGTGCATAGTATTGCAGTCAGCAGTTCGACCAATGGATAGCGAGCACTGATTGGGTTAGCACAGCTATGACACTTACCTTTCAAGAACAACCAGCTTAATACTGGAACATTGTCGACGATTCTTAATTGGGTTTTACATTTCGGGCAAGCCGAACGAGGGATACTGAGATTGAACTTCCCCTCTGGCGCTGGAATTTTATATTGAGAGAAATACTCCGAGCACTCTTGTTGCCACTCTCGTTCCATCATAATCGGTAAACGGTGTATGACTACGTTGAGGAAACTGCCAATAAGAAGGCTAAAAATGAAAGCTAATACGGGGAATAGCCAAGGATAGTAGTGAAATACTTCCATAGTGTCCTTTACCACTTAATCAATACAAGCAGTGGTTCTCTGCTTGAGGGGTGTTTGGTTGCTTTTAGCTATCCTAACACACTCATAAGATTAAAGATCGGTAAGTACATCGCGACAACCAGTCCACCAATAGCGGTGCCTAAAAATACGATGATAAGAGGTTCTAAAATCTTACCTAAATTATCGACGGTGTTGTCGACTTCAAATTCATAAATAGATGCGATTTTATTGAGCATGTCATCAAGGTTGCCAGACTCTTCTCCTATCATGACCATCTGTAAAACCATCTCAGGAAAAGCATCGGTATTGCGCATCGCGATATACATCGGCATGCCAGCGGCAGTTTCACGGTGAACCTCGATGATGGCCGATTCATAATGCAGGTTACCTGCGGTTTTGGCTGTGGTCTTCAGGCTGGTTAAAATAGGAATCCCTGAACTAAAACTGGTTGATAAGGTTCGGCTGAATTTGGCGATTGAGGCTTTGGCCAATACTCCGCCAAGAATAGGGAATCGCAAACCTAGACGGCTGAATGATAAACGAATGGAATAAGACCGTTGACGCAGTTGGTAGGTAAATAATGTGACTAACCCTATGCCAACGGCAGCATAAAGACTGTAAGCCTGTACCCAATGTGAAAGGGAGAGTACTTGTTGAGTAAACCAAGGGAGGTCTGCCCCGAAGCTTGAAAACATAGATTCAAATTCAGGAATGACCATGGTGAGCATTAAGTAAGAGACAGTCAGCGCGACAGCGACCACCATTGTGGGGTAAATCAGTGCTTTTATGACCTTAGACTTTAGCTGCTCACTCTTTTCTCTATAGGTTGCCAAGCGTTCAAAGACTTGCGCTAGGTTTCCGGAAAGCTCGCCAGTAGCGACCAAATCGGTGTACAGGTCGTCAAAGTGAGTGCTTGCCGTCCGCATCGCTTTTGATATAGGGGTTCCCGCTTCGACACCTCGGCAGATATGCAATAGAATTGATTTCATTTCAGCTTTACGGTGATTGTCTGATACTAGCTTAATGGCCTGAACGATAGGCACGCCAGTGGCAAGCATGGTCGCAAGTTGTCGAGTCAAAATGGTGATGTCTTTGGCTTTTACTCGGTGTGTTAAACGAGTGACTGCTGAGATGCTTTTCTTTTTGATTTTCTTAATCTGAATATGCTGCTCTTTGAGCTTTTCTCGTACTTCTAATTCGGCGAGTGCCAAGGTTTGACCGGACACCTTTTTGCCTGAGCTGTTTATGCCTTTCCAGTGGTAGTTTTTTAATTGTGACTGCAGTTTAGTGCTCATGAGTGCTCCGATGGATTATAGATACAGAACACGTTGCAGTTCTTGATAGCTGGTGGTGCCTTCAAGCAACTTATCGATACCGGATTCTTGCAGTGTTCTCATTCCTTCTCTACGCGCGAGATCTTCAATCTCTAACGCGTTAGGTTTATTGATCAGACTATTTTTTAGTTTGTCGGTGAACGGCATTACTTCGTAGATACCTACTCGACCGGAGTAACCCTGATTACACTCATTGCATCCTTGTGGGGTGGCTTTGTAGATATTTTGGCTGTTAGGAATAGAGTGACGTAGAAATATGTCCGGCGAGTTGTCAGCTGTTTTACAGTGGTTGCACAGTCGCCTTGCCAGTCGCTGCGCGATAATCAGGCTTAATGACGAGGCGAGGTTAAATGGTTCAATCCCCATATGGGCGAGTCGAGTCACGGTTTCCGAAGCTGAGTTAGTATGGAGTGTCGAGAGGACTAAGTGACCCGTTTGCGACGCTTTGATCGCGATCTCTGCGGTTTCTAAATCACGGATCTCACCGACCATCACTACATCAGGGTCTTGTCGCAAGAACGATCGTAGTGCTTCGGCAAACCCAAAACCGATCTTTGGCGTCACCTGTACCTGATTGATACCACACAGGTTGATCTCCACCGGATCTTCAGCTGTTGAGATATTACGCTCTGAGGTGTTAAGCATGCGAAGTCCAGTGTAAAGAGATACCGTTTTGCCACTGCCTGTGGGCCCAGTCATTAAGATCATCCCTTGGGGGCGTTTTAGGGCATTGAGATAGAGCGCTTTTTGATCCTCGCTGTAACCTAATTTATCGATATCTAAATTGGCTGCGCTGCTGTCTAGAAGACGCAGTACGATCTTTTCTCCCCACAATGTCGGTAGAGTCGACACACGCATATCGATCGCCAGCTCGTCGTTCAAACGCAGCTTAATACGGCCGTCTTGAGGTAAGCGACGTTCAGCGATATCAAGTTTGGCGAGAATCTTTAAACGAGCGGATAACCGACGGCTTAAATGAGACGCGGGCTGTTGGACCTCAACAAGAATGCCATCGCAACGCAGACGCACTCGGTAGTTTTCTTCATAAGGTTCGAAGTGGATGTCTGATGCGCCTTTACGCACCGCATCAACCAGTATCTGATTGATAAATCGACTGACAGGGGAATCGTCTTGACTGAGATCTTCAATTGAACTCATTTCATCGTCAGAGACTTCAACAAGATTGGCGAGCTCATCTTGGGTGATCTCTTTGCGTTTGGAGTCTTGCCCGGAAATAGAGCGACCATACAGCTTTCGTATGGCGCCTTCTAATTCTGAATAGTTAGCGATAACGAGTTCTATCTGCAATCCAGTCGCGAATCTAAAATCGTCTTCAGCTTGCAAGTCGGTTGGATCGGCAGAGGCGAGCGTGAGAGTAGAGTGAGAGAGGCCAACTGGGATAGCACGATACTTAGTGATCAATTCACGAAGTCCCAATTGGTCACACAAGATTTCATAGTCAGTATTGGCCAGTTGCACTAACGGCAAACCGAAAATGGTTTTGATGTTATTGGCGAGGCTCTCGTCAGAGAGGATGTCTAGAACAAGCAAAGCTTCAGGTGCAGAAATACCTGAAGCTTGTACATGTTCCGCAACGGCCTGTTCTTGAGTCAGGCTAAGTAAGTTAGCCTGACGGAGAACTGTTGGGAGGTTGGTTAGCATTAAATTTAGCTACAACCTTCAATTGACGGTACGCCAGAGTCTGGGGTGCATGACCAACCAGTGTTATCATCTCTTTTCATAGTCAATTTCTTGTTTTTGAGGCTTCCATCATTGAATTTGAACTCAATCGACTTCTTATCTGTACCAATAGATAAAGTACCTAAAGTGTTAGAACCTGCAGAGACTCCGAGTAGCGTTATCGCACCACTGATAGTGCCTTCTTCTTGAATGATTAGTTCAGCTGGAGTGACAAGTGATTTAACTGTCGCTAGCGCAGATGAAACCTGACTTTTTGTTACATAATCTTTGTATGCAGGCACAGCAATTGCCGATAGCACACCAATAATCGCAACCACAATCATCAATTCAATCAGCGTAAAGCCTTTCTGGTTTTTTCTTTTGTTTTTCATTGTTCTATTCCATTCGTTTAGTTTGTTTCAGTGCAAGCACCGGTTGATGGAGAGAATAGAAGTTGAGATCGAGAAGTGGAATGGTGTTCAGGTGTGGGCGCGAGTGGTTTTGTATTTATTAGTGTGTTGTTTCGTATAGGGCGCAAAATTATGCGATCAGCTTAGTTAACTGGTTGATATACTGATAATAAAAGCAATAAAAAGGCATGGCTGATTGCCATGCCTAGAAGTTAAGTAATTGATAGAACCATGAGATTAAGCTTTGAATCGCATTGAAAGGTCCATTGCTTTTAGATGCTTAGTCAGTGCACCCACAGAGATGTAATCGACACCTGTTTCAGCGAACTCTGCAATCGTATCTAAAGTCACGTTACCTGAGTTTTCTAGTGCTGCACGACCTGCGTTGATTTTAACCGCTTCACGCATCATGTCTGTGGTGAAGTTGTCTAGCATGATGATGTCTGCACCGGCGCTGATTGCTTGCTCTAGCTCTGCTAGGCTTTCGGTTTCAACTTCTACAGGCTTACCCGGGTTAAGCTCTTTTGCTGTCGAGATCGCTTTCTCAATGCCACCACATGCGATGATGTGGTTTTCTTTGATTAGGTAGGCATCGAAAACACCAATACGGTGGTTGAAGCCACCACCACAAGCCACAGCGTATTTTAGTGCGCTACGTAGGCCAGGAATCGTTTTGCGAGTGTCTAACAGGCGGCATTCTGTGTGTTTGATTTTGTCAGCGTAGATTGCTGTCGCCGTCGCACAACCAGATAGTGTTTGAATGAAGTTCATTGCGTTACGCTCACCGGTTAAAAGTGCGCGAGCAGGGCCTGTTAGCGTGCAAAGTGTTTGGTTTGGTTCAACTTTGTCACCGTCTTCTACATTCCACTCGATAGTGACTTCACCGCCCAATTGCTTAAACACTTCATCAGCCCAAGCTTTACCACAGAACACACCGTACTCACGGGTAATGATGGTTGCGCTGTTGATTGCGTCTGCAGGGATTAGACTTGCCGTAATATCAGCCGCTGGATCTAACGTTCCACCTAGATCTTCTTTGATGGTCTCAGCGACTGCGCGAGTGATCTCTAGCGGCAGTTGCTCTTTTAAGTAATCAAGGCGTTGGTGGCTGTTATGTGTGTTTTTCATCGCAAATCTAATCTTGAAAGGGAGTGGGAATGGAATGATACTCTTGCTTAACTTCAAATTAAAGAGGCTAGCGCGACTGCTCTATGGGCAAAGTCACAATCTTATTGCGCTAGTAGAAAAGAAAGCGAGACTAAGATGACGATGAGCTTCAACGGATGGTACGACAATGCTCGGCATGTTCCTTCTCCGTATTTTGATGCTAGACCCAGCACCGACGATATCTCTCTGCTGGTGGTCCATAACATTAGTTTACCACCTGGCCAATTTGGCGGCCCTTACATTGAACAGTTTTTCACGGGCAAACTTGATCCGACAGATCATCCATTTTTTAAAGTGATTCATCAAATGGGCGTTTCGGCACATTGCTTGATTCGCCGTGATGGTGAGGTGGTACAGTTTGTGTCATTTCTTGACCGAGCTTGGCACGCAGGCCAGTCGAGCTTTGCGGGGCGTAAAAGGTGTAATGATTACTCGATTGGTATTGAGCTGGAAGGAAGCGACTTTATCGCTTATACAGAGCAGCAGTACCAAGCGCTTACTCGATTAACAGAAACGATCGTATCGACTTTCCCTCAAATAACCACCGAACGTATCACCGGTCATCAATATATAGCCCCGCTACGCAAAACTGACCCTGGCTTGGTTTTCGACTGGCAGAAGTTTAAAGGCGAGCTCAAGGTTTAAGCCTCATTATTGAAGGTGCTCTATTGTTGCTGGTGGTTGAATAGTCAACGCCTGGCATAATCACTTGTGAATTTTTGTTGTTGCGATGTAAATAAAGTGGTTAGGGGGAGGGCGTCAATAAATCGAGAGTGTGACGAGCTTATCAAACGATCTAATATTAAAACTTATGAACAGGATTTCTACCTCTAATGTGCGCTTGGTTTGATTTTTAATCAAGTGGCACTCATCTTTCTGAAACAATCCATTTTTATCCTGAAACTTTCTAGCACGGATACTCCCCAAAAGTATTACCCCTGTAAATGGTAAGACCAAATTGGTTGCTGTTTTAAATTTCATTTGTTAAATCATGGTTAATTCGTGCTGTGTTCTATGATTCAGGTCAATTTTAGTCTGGACAGTGGCGTTTTAATTATGTTAATTTCTGCCCAACTTAAAATTGGTAATACCAATTGTCAGCGAAGAAAAAGAAGAACAACAAACTATGGCTTATCAAAGGATTCGTCAGCCAAAACTCTCGGACGTTATCGAACAAGAGTTAGAAAGGTTGATAGTGGAAGGAACACTGGCTCCAGGGCAGCAACTGCCGCCTGAGCGTGAACTGGCGAAACAGTTCGATGTGTCTCGTCCTTCAATCCGAGAAGCGATACAACGTTTAGAAGCAAAACGCTTGCTTACTCGCCGTCAAGGTGGAGGTACGTTTGTTAGCGAAAATATCTGGAAAAGCTTTTCAGATCCTTTGCTTAATTTGTTGTCCTCCCATTCTGAAACCCAACTAGACTTGTTGGAATCGCGTCATGCGATGGAAGGGATTTCGGCTTACTTCGCGGCATTACGTGGTACTGATGAAGACTTTGCTCGAATTCAAGCATGCCAAGAAAAAATTCGCGGTGCGCAAGATAAGGGTGATATTGAAGCCGAGTCTGCAGCTGTGATGGCTTTTCTTATTGCTTTAACAGAGGCAGCACACAATGTGGTGTTATTGCACATTGTTCGTAGCTTGGCTCCGTTACTCGAACAAAATGTCTTAGAAAATTTAAAGCTGTTGCATCGTCGTAAAGACGTTGTGGAGAAAGTGAGTATACATCGAGCTAACATTGTAGATGCGATCGTTTCAGGGCAGCCAGAACAGGCGCGTGAAATGTCACATTCTCATTTAGCTTACATCGAAGAAACATTGCTGGATTTGACCAAAGAAGAGTCGCGCCGCGAACGTTCTTTACGTCGAATTCAACAGGGTAAATAGCCGTAATACTTCGGCTTTTTACGTGTTTAGTAGAATCCAACTAACAAAAAGGATAGATCGCCATGTCTAACATGAAGCATGACGTTGATGCTCTGGAAACTCAAGATTGGTTAGAAGCTCTTGAGTCAGTAGTACGTGAAGAAGGTGTAGAACGTGCACAGTTTTTACTAGAACAAGTTCTAGATAAAGCGCGTTTAGATGGTGTTGATATGGCTACAGGCATCAACACAAACTACATCAACACAATTCCAGCAGCACAAGAGCCAGCTTACCCTGGTGACGTAACTCTTGAGCGTCGTATTCGTTCGATTATTCGCTGGAACGCAATCATGATCGTATTGCGTGCTTCTAAGAAAGACCTAGACCTTGGTGGTCACATGGCTTCTTACCAGTCAGCTGCAGCGTTCTACGAAGTATGTTTCAACCACTTCTTCCGTGCTCCAAATGAGACGGACGGTGGCGATCTAGTTTATTACCAAGGTCACATCTCTCCAGGTATCTACTCTCGAGCATTCGTTGAAGGTCGTCTAACTGAAGATCAGCTAGATAACTTCCGTCAAGAAGTTGATGGTAAAGGTATCCCTTCTTACCCGCATCCTAAACTGATGCCTGAGTTCTGGCAGTTCCCGACAGTATCTATGGGTCTAGGCCCTATCTCTGCTATCTACCAAGCGCGCTTCCTTAAGTACCTTGAAGGTCGTGGCATGAAAGATACTTCAGGTCAGCGTGTATACGCGTTCCTAGGTGACGGTGAGATGGATGAGCCAGAATCACGTGGTGCTATCTCTTTCGCTGCGCGTGAGAAGCTAGACAACCTATGTTTCCTAATCAACTGTAACCTACAGCGTCTAGACGGCCCTGTAATGGGTAACGGTAGCATCATCCAAGAACTTGAAGGCCTATTTAAAGGCGCCGGTTGGAACGTTGTTAAAGTTATCTGGGGTAGCAACTGGGATTCTCTGCTAGCTAAAGACACGACTGGTAAGCTTCTTCAACTAATGAACGAAACTATCGATGGTGACTACCAGACATTCAAATCTAAAGATGGCGCATACGTACGTGAGCACTTCTTTGGTAAGTACCCAGAAACAGCTGCACTAGTTGCAGACATGACTGATGACGAAATCTTCGCTCTTAAGCGTGGTGGTCACGAGTCTTCTAAGCTGTACGCAGCTTACACAAATGCAGCAGAAACTAAAGGTCGTCCGACAGTAATCCTAGCGAAGACTGTTAAAGGTTACGGCATGGGTGAAGCGGCTGAAGGTAAGAACATAGCGCACCAAGTTAAGAAGATGGACATGACTCACGTACTACACCTACGTGATCGCCTAGGTCTTCAAGATATCTTAACTGACGAAGCAGTAAAAGAACTTCCATACCTGAAGCTTGAAGAAGGTTCAGCTGAGTATGAATACCTACATGCACGTCGTAAAGACCTAAAAGGTTACACGCCACAGCGTTTACCTAAGTTCACTCAAGAATTCAAAACCCCTGAGCTAGAAGAGTTCGCACCTCTACTAGGTGAGCAGAAGCGTGATATCTCTACAACTATGGCTTACGTACGTACGCTAAACATCTTGCTTAAGAACAAGAACATTGGTAAGAATATCGTTCCTATCATCTGTGACGAAGCTCGTACGTTCGGTATGGAAGGTCTATTCCGTCAGATTGGTATCTACAACCCACACGGTCAAGAATACACGCCAGAAGATAAAGGCATTGTTTCTTACTACAAAGAAGCGACTTCAGGTCAGGTTCTACAAGAAGGCATCAACGAGCTAGGTTCAATGGCTTCTTGGGTTGCAGCTGCAACATCATACAGCACGAACGATCTCCCAATGATCCCGTTCTACATCTACTACTCAATGTTTGGTTTCCAACGTGTAGGCGATATGGCGTGGATGGCTGGTGACCAACAAGCTCGTGGCTTCCTACTAGGTGCTACTGCAGGTCGTACAACACTGAATGGTGAAGGTCTACAGCACGAAGATGGTCACTCGCACATTCAAGCGAACACGATCCCTAACTGTATCTCTTACGATCCAACGTTTGCTTACGAGCTAGCGGTTATCATGCAAGACGGTATCCGTCGCATGTACGGTGAGAACCAAGAGAACGTTTACTACTACCTAACAGTAATGAACGAGAACTACGCAATGCCAGCTATGCCAGAAGGCGCTGAAGAAGGCATTCGTAAGGGTATCTACAAGCTTGAGTCTCACGCTGGTGCTAAGGGCAAAGTTCAACTAATGAGCTCTGGTACTATCATGAACGAAGCGCGTAAAGCCGCTGAAATTCTAAGCGAAGAGTACGGCGTAGCATCTGACGTATTCTCTGTAACGTCGTTCAACGAACTAACTCGTGACGGCCAAGCGGTAGAGCGTGACAACATGCTTCACCCAGAAGCTGAAGAGAAAGTACCGTACATCACGACTGTTCTTGGTAAAGAACCTGCAATCGCAGTGACTGACTACATGAAGAACTACGCTGAGCAAGTACGTGCGTACATGCCAACTGAGTCTTACAAAGTACTTGGTACAGATGGTTTCGGCCGTTCTGACAGCCGTGCAAACCTACGTCGTCACTTCGAAGTTAACGCTGGCTACATCGTAGTTGCAGCTCTAACTGAACTGGCTAAACGTGGTGATATCGAGAAGTCTGTTGTTGCTGAAGCAATTGCTAAGTTCGATATCGACACTGAAAAAACTAACCCGCAATACGCATAAGACTGGCATTAAGGTAGGTAAATACAATGACAATCGAAATTAATGTACCAGACATCGGTGCTGACGAGGTTGAAGTAACTGAGATTCTTGTAAACGTTGGCGACAAGGTTGAAGAAGAGCAGTCACTGATCACTGTTGAAGGCGACAAAGCTTCAATGGAAGTTCCTGCGTCTCAAGCGGGTATCGTTAAAGAAATCAAGATTTCAGAAGGTGATTCTGTTTCTACTGGTTCTCTTATCATGATCTTCGAAGCGGAAGGTGCTGCAGCAGCACCGGCTGCTCCAGCAGTTGAAGCGGCGGCACCAGTTGCAGCTGCTCCTGCAGCAGCTGAGCTTAAAGAAGTTCACGTTCCTGATATCGGCGGTGATGAAGTTGAAGTAACTGAAATCATGGTAGCTATCGGCGACGCAGTAGAAGAAGAGCAATCTCTTCTTACTGTTGAAGGTGACAAGGCTTCAATGGAAGTACCTGCACCATTCGCTGGTATCGTTAAAGAAATCAAGATCGCTTCTGGTGATTCAGTATCTACTGGTTCTCTAGTGATGGTATTTGAAGTGGCAGGTTCTGACGCTCCAGTTGCAGCAGCTCCTGCTCCAGCGGCGGCACCAGTTGCAGCGGCTCCAGCAGCATCTGCTGAGAAAGAAGTGAACGTTCCTGATATCGGTGGCGACGAAGTAGAAGTTACTGAAATCATGGTAGCGGTTGGCGATACAGTAGAAGAAGAGCAATCTCTAATTACTGTTGAAGGCGACAAAGCTTCAATGGAAGTGCCTGCACCATTCGCTGGTACAGTAAAAGAGATCAAGATTGCAGCTGGCGACAAAGTGTCAACAGGCTCTTCAATCATGACTTTCGTTGTGGCCGGCACTCCGGTTGAAGGCGCAGCTCCAGTAGCGGCTCCAGCTCCAGCACAAGCAGCAGCTCCGGCAGCAGCACCTGCACCTAAAGCTGAAGCAGTAGCTCCAGCAGCTGGCGACTTCCAAGAGAACGGCGAGTACGCTCACGCATCTCCAGTTGTTCGTCGTCTAGCTCGTGAATTCGGTGTGAACCTAGCGAAAGTTAAAGGTACTGGTCGTAAGAGTCGTGTACTTAAAGAAGACGTTCAGTCTTACGTTAAAGATGCACTTAAGCGTCTTGAGTCTGGTGCAGCAGCATCTGGCAAAGGCGGCGATGGTTCTGCTCTTGGTCTACTACCATGGCCAAAAGTTGACTTCAGCAAGTTCGGCGAAACGGAAGTTCAGAAGCTTTCTAAGATTAAGAAGATCTCTGGCGCTAACCTGCACCGTAACTGGGTAATGATCCCTCACGTTACACAGTGGGACAACGCAGATATCACTGAGCTAGAAGCATTCCGTAAAGAACAGAACGCAATCGAAGCGAAGAAAGACACTGGCATGAAGATCACTCCACTTGTGTTCATCATGAAAGCTGTTGCTAAAGCGTTAGAAGCATTCCCAGCATTTAACTCTTCTCTTTCTGAAGATGGCGAAAGCATCATTCTTAAGAAGTACGTAAACGTGGGTATCGCTGTTGATACACCAAACGGCCTAGTTGTTCCTGTCTTCAAAGACGTGAACAAGAAAGGCATTTACGAGCTATCTGAAGAGCTAATGGCTGTTTCTAAGAAAGCACGCTCTGGTAAGCTAACAGCGGCAGACATGCAAGGCGGTTGTTTCACAATCTCTAGCCTTGGTGGTATTGGCGGTACTGCATTTACACCAATCGTAAATGCTCCAGAAGTAGGTATCCTAGGTGTATCTAAGTCTGAGATTAAGCCAGTTTGGAATGGCAAAGAGTTCCAACCACGTCTACAGCTTCCACTGTCTCTATCATACGATCACCGTGTGATCGATGGTGCTGAAGGTGCACGCTTCATTACTTTCCTAAACAGCGCACTATCTGACATTCGTCGTCTAGTACTGTAATTGAGAAAGTAATTATTAAGGTGACTTTCGGGTCACCTTAATTCTTTATATAAAGACTATTTTTAGAGAACAGTTTCCGGCATTTCTCATAAACTGCGGGGGAATTGTTGTCTAGCTCACAGGCTAACTTAAAGCTACTTTCACACTGTTAACATCTCTGTAAAATGTTTCCTGTTTGAAAGCCCAATAATTTTAAGAACATCTACTCAGCCTGTTAGGGATAATGACTACAAGAGGTCACAATGAGCAAAGAAATTAAAGCCCAAGTTGTTGTACTTGGTTCAGGTCCTGCTGGCTACTCAGCGGCATTCCGTTGTGCGGATTTAGGTCTAGAAACAGTACTAGTTGAACGTTACAGCACTCTTGGTGGTGTATGTCTAAACGTTGGTTGTATTCCATCAAAAGCACTTCTTCACGTATCTAAAGTAATTGAAGAAGCAAAAGCGATGGCAGAGCACGGCGTTGTATTCGGCGAGCCACAAACGGACATCAACAAAGTTCGTATCTGGAAAGACAAAGTAGTTGATCAACTGACTGGCGGTCTTGGCGGTATGGCTAAGATGCGTAATGTTACTGTTGTTAACGGTTTCGGTAAGTTTACTGGTCCTAACAGCATCGAAGTTGTTGGCGAAGAAACGACAACAATTAACTTTGATAATGCAATCATTGCAGCGGGTTCTCGCCCAATCAAACTTCCGTTCATCCCACATGAAGACCCACGCATTTGGGATTCTACGGATGCACTAGAACTAAACGAAGTACCAGAAAAACTGCTTATCATGGGCGGCGGTATCATCGGTCTTGAGATGGGTACGGTTTACCACTCTCTAGGTTCTAAAGTTGAAGTTGTTGAGATGTTCGATCAAGTTATCCCAGCTGCGGATAAAGACATCGTTAAAGTCTTCACTAAACGCATCAAGAACAAGTTCAAGCTAATGCTTGAAACTAAAGTTACTGCTGTTGAAGCGAAAGAAGATGGTATCTACGTTTCAATGGAAGGCAAAAAAGCACCAGCTGAAGCTGAGCGCTACGATGCTGTTCTTGTTGCTATCGGTCGTGTTCCAAACGGTGCACTTATCGACGCTGAAAAAGCGGGTATCGAAGTTGATGAGCGTGGTTTCATCAATGTTGATAAGCAAATGCGTACTAACGTTCCTCACATCCACGCGATCGGTGACGTTGTTGGTCAACCAATGCTTGCTCACAAAGGTGTGCATGAAGGTCACGTAGCTGCTGAAGTTATCTCTGGTAAGAAGCACTACTTCGATCCTAAAGTAATCCCATCAATTGCGTACACTGAGCCAGAAGTAGCTTGGGTAGGTAAGACTGAGAAAGAAGCGAAAGCGGAAGGCCTGAACTACGAAGTTGCTACTTTCCCTTGGGCTGCTTCTGGTCGTGCAATCGCTTCAGACTGTGCTGACGGTATGACTAAGATGATCTTCGATAAAGAGACTCATCGCGTAATCGGTGGTGCTGTTGTTGGTACTAACGGTGGTGAACTTCTTGGCGAAATCGGCCTAGCAATCGAAATGGGTTGTGATGCAGAAGATATCGCACTGACTATCCACGCTCACCCAACTCTACACGAGTCTGTTGGTCTTGCTGCGGAAGTATTCGAAGGTTCAATCACTGACCTTCCAAATAAGAAAGCAGTGAAAAAGAAAAAGTAAATACTCTTCATACTTGAAGCCGCAGCGTTGTTAACTGCGTAAGTTCACCCTAATCACATAGTAAATCTATGCTCATAGGGCTGAACTTCAGTCACTTAACAAAGAAAGGGTCACCTAGCTGCAACTCCAATTATTTTGAGTATATCTAGATTATAAAAGCCGCTGATTCGTCAGCGGCTTTTTTATGTCTGAAGAAAGATGGCTGCCTGCCTGTAAGAGATCCCCAACTCGCTCGTCCCTCGCTCTTGAGGATGACGAAGTGAAGTGTTGAAGCTTATGCTTTGATGATATCACTAGCGTAAAGGTGAGAACTGTAGCTCTATACTCCTGTCATTCTCTAGACTGACGAAGGAAGGAATAGGGAATTGATTAGGTGAGAGGAAATAAAAAAGGGTTAGCGTAAAAGCCAACCCTTTAGTTTTGTTCGAAGATCGAATCTACTTATAAATGCACAGCATGTTCAAGTAGCTATCCGTCAAGGTCGAAAGTTCTTCTTGCGTATCTACACGTTTCGCTTGGATGAATAGCGAGTAGCAAATGCCGTGGAATAGATTTGCTAGATGTTTAGGATCGTGATCGTCACAGACTTCGCCGCGTTCAATCGCCTTGCTAAACATGTTTTGTACCAACATCTGGTTAGTGCGGTTAGTGGTTACAAACAGAGGCCATACTTCATCACGAGTCGAAGCGCTCCATTCAAACCATACATTTAACCAATTGCTATCTTGAGCCACTAACGTCACCATTTCAGTCGCAATATTATGTAGATTTTCTTTTGCGTGAATATCTAGGTCAATGTTGTCTGAAAGGAAGTTCGAGAATTGACGAACAACGTGGTTAAGTACTTCATCAACCAGATCTTCACGGGTAGGGAAGTAGTTAAATACTGTTGCTACTGACACCTGAGCGATGTCGGCAATGTCAGCGTGTCCACCGCGGCCAATGCCACGGCGAGAGAATACTTCAAGTGCGATTTCCATCAATTGAAGTTTTCTTTTTAAGGGTGAAAGCCTAGTTCTAGGTCTCTTCGTTATTGAGTCCATATTGTTTTTCCTTGCCAACGAATTTTTATATTAATGATTTTATTATTATTTAAGCCAAGATGAGTGTAATGGTGCATATGTGAATGGTCAATCCCTTGTGCTTGTTTTATAGACAGTTACATCAAACTTGATACATAAAGCGTGATCAGTGTTGATGTGAAAGGATGCGAGTATTGGATAACGCACCAATGCACATTTCATTGAGAATCTAACAGTAAATTCGAACCATAAGGTGGTGTGGGTATTTGAGCAGTGCTAGACTTACGCACAAAATTGAGCGACACAACTGACGAAAGTGTCAACATTCGTCGCAATCACCAAATAAAATGAGAGCAGTATGAAGCATACAGTTGAAGTCATGATCTCTGAGCAAGAAGTTCAGGATCGAGTGAACGAACTAGGCAAGCAGATCACGGAGCACTACCAAGGTAGCGAAGATCTAGTTTTAGTTGGCTTATTGCGCGGATCTTTTGTCTTTATGGCGGATCTTGCTCGTGCTATCGATTTAACTCACCAAGTGGATTTCATGACAGCCTCTAGCTACGGCAACGGCATGGAAAGCTCACGTGATGTTCGTATTTTGAAAGACCTTGATGATGACATCCAAGGTAAAGATGTTCTACTTGTAGAAGACATTATCGATACTGGTAACACGCTGACTAAAGTAAAAGAAATTCTGAGCCTGCGTGGTCCTAAATCTATCGAAATTTGTACGTTATTAGACAAGCCTTCTCGTCGTGAAGTCATTGTAGACACAAAGTGGATTGGTTTTGAAATCCCAGATGAATTCGTTGTTGGTGTGGGTATCGACTACGCACAAAAATATCGTCACCTACCGTACATCGGTAAAGTTGTACCTCAAGAGTAATAACGGCTCTGTTGAACACAAACAAAAAAGGCTCGCACAATGCGAGCCTTTCTTATATCTATTCTTTCTTATATCTATTGGTTAGACGTTAAGAATTAACCTAGGATTGGAGACGATAGGATTTTATCAAGTGCCGCTAAATGGCTGTTTTCTAAAGTGTCATTACTTGAGCAACGAACACCAAGATCTTGCAGTTTGCCATTACCAATACCATAAACCACACCGTGGATTTCAATATCTTGTCCACGTTCCCATGCGCTTTGCATGATGGTCGAGTTACCAAGATTGTAGACTTGTTCTGCAACGTTAATTTCGCATAACTTGTCACCCCATTGTTCACGAGGCAGAGATTCAATTTGCTTACGGTACTTAAGATAGTTATCGCGTATGTGGAGTAGCCAGTTGTTGATAAGACCCAGTTTAGGGTTATCTATCGCTGCGTTAACACCGCCACAGCCGTAGTGACCACAAACAATAACGTGTTTCACTTTGAGTACATCGACAGCGTATTGCACTACTGATAAGCAGTTTAGGTCGGTATGAACTACTTGATTAGCGACATTTCGGTGAACAAACAGTTCGCCAGAATACAAACCAGTGAGACGCTCGGCTGGAACGCGGCTATCTGAGCAGCCTATCCATAGAAAACCAGGGCTTTGACCCTCTTCAAGCGTTGTAAAATACTCTGGTCGTTGAGAGCGAATTTCTTCTGACCATTTAGAGTTGTTTTCAAAAAGCTGTTTAATCTCTGGCATTTTGCGTCTTACATCCCTTAATTAAGAACTCTAACTATACACAATGTTACAAATTCAATCTTGTAAAAACTGTGTCAAATAGTACTCATCTGACGTGTACTAGTCGTTAAAATCATTAACTTAGCGTAAAAGGCATAATCCGAATATAAGAGACGAATAGTGTGATTAAATTAACACTTTCTGAACCGTTGATACATTTGTTAAAGTGATAAGGTTTGTCATTTCATCATCAGGAAGGTGTGTTTTGTTTGGAAGTCGTTTTACGGATATCAATCTCAAAGGAGATATGTTTGGCGGTGTAACTACAGCCATCATCTCATTGCCTTTAGCGTTGGCATTTGGTGTCGCTTCTGGTGCGGGCGCGGAAGCTGGCCTTTGGGGCGCCATCATGGTGGGCCTATTTGCGGCATTGTTTGGTGGCTCAAGCAGCTTGATATCAGAGCCTACCGGGCCGATGACAGTGATCATGACGGCAGTAATGACCAGCATGGTGGCCAAGTACCCTGAAACCGGGATGGCAATGACCTTTACCGTGGTAATGATGGCGGGTGCTTTTCAGATATTACTCGGTACATTAAAGCTAGGAAAGTACGTCACTTTGATGCCATATAGCGTGATATCTGGCTTTATGTCCGGTATCGGCGTGATTCTTGTCATTCTGCAACTTTCTCCTTTGCTAGGGCACGCAGCCCCTTCTGGCGGAGTGATGGGCACACTTTCGGCACTTCCTGATACGCTAGCTAATCTGAAAGTCAGCGAGCTGTTTTTAGGGGTATTAACGCTTGGTATCCTTTTCGGTTTCCCAGCTAAATATCGTAAGTATGTGCCCGCTCAATTGGTCGCTTTAGTGGCTGTAACGCTCTTATCCGTTATTATCTTTGATACCGACTCTATTCGCCGTATTGGTGAAATTCCCGCAGGCTTACCTTCTCTTGTTATTCCGACTATCAGTTCTGAGCAATTCACCACAATGGTGATCGATGCTTTGGTGCTAGGTACTCTTGGTTGTATTGATACGCTTTTGACTGCGGTTATCGGAGATTCATTGACTCGTAAAGAGCATGATTCAGACAAAGAACTTCGTGGCCAAGGCATTGCGAATATGATTTCTGGTCTGTTTGGTGCGCTACCCGGTGCGGGCGCAACCATGGGCACCGTGACCAACATTCAGGTAGGGGCTCGTTCTCCGCTTTCTGGTGTTATTCGTGCTTTGGTGCTTGCGCTAGTGGTATTGGTTGCGGGAGGCTTAACAGAACCGATCCCTATGGCTGTGTTGGCTGGTATCGCGATGTATGTCGGTTTCAACATCCTTGATTGGAGTTTTATTCAGCGCGCACACAAGGTGAGTTATGCCGGCATGGGTGTCATGTACGGTGTGATGTTATTAACCGTATTCGTTGATCTAATTATTGCGGTCGGGCTGGGCGTTTTTATCTCAAACATTCTGATCATTGAAAGGCTGAGTCGAGAGCAAGCTAGACAAGTTAAGGCGATCAGTGATGGCGATGATGAAGACGATATCCCATTGACTGACAGTGAACGTCAGTTACTGGATAGTGCCAATGGTAAAGTGCTGTTCTTCTACCTTTCTGGGCCGATGATATTCAGTGTTTCAAAAGCGATCTCACGTCAACACTCGAGCATTTCTGATTATGAAGCGATGATCTTAGACCTAACTGATGTGCCTATGATTGATGTTACCGTTGGCTTAGCGCTAGAAAATGCGATTAAAGATGCCCTAGATGCGCAGTGTGAAGTGTACTTATTGTGTCCTAATGAGAATACTCGTCAGCAATTAGAAAAATTCCATGTGATTGACCTTGTACCTGAATCCAATACTTATCGATTCAGATATGAAGCCCTGACAGCTGCAACAAGCTATGTTGATAGAGATGAACATCAATTTGACTCGGTTTAATCTTCAGCAATAATTTCACATGAATCAGTTATAGACGGCAAATATAGTATTGGTGATTAATGCCGTTAAGTTAATAACTTAACGGCATTTTTTATGTTTACTGAACACTGAATTGCTCTTTACGTACCTAATATTCTTGTTCGCTTTCGAAAGAAAGCCTCACTCGGTATTTGTGTTAATCGTTAATCAACGATAAACTTGTTTGCAAAATGGCCGAGTAAACAAGTTTGAGTTAGTTTTCTGCTAGCTCGTATTAAGCATTACTCTCTTCCTCAAATTCGGCCATCAACATCTTATCTATAGCAAATGGCAGTCTATCTCTATGTATGCATTAGAAATTGAGCAACTAAGAAAAACTTATGCAGGGGGCTTTGAGGCTCTTAAGGGCGTGAGTTTACAAGTAGAAAAAGGCGACTTTTACGCACTACTTGGCCCAAATGGTGCGGGTAAATCCACCACCATTGGTGTTATCTCTTCACTGGTTAATAAAACGTCAGGCAAGGTGAAAGTGTTTGGCTACGACATTGATACCGATCTGGAGCTAGCGAAGTTGAACTTAGGTTTAGTCCCGCAAGAGTTTAACTTTAACCCGTTCGAAACGGTTGAGCAGATCGTGCTACAACAAGCCGGTTACTACGGTGTACCGAAAGCTCTTGCTAAAGAACGCGCTAAAAAGTACTTATCTCAGCTCGATTTGTGGGAAAAGCGTGGCGAACGTGCGCGTAACTTATCTGGTGGTATGAAGCGTCGTTTGATGATCGCGCGTGCACTGATGCATGAGCCTCATTTGTTGATTCTTGATGAACCAACGGCGGGTGTTGATATTGAATTGCGTCGTTCAATGTGGGAATTCCTCAAGGAGATCAACGAGAAGCAGGGCATCACCATTATTTTAACTACGCACTATCTAGAAGAAGCGGAAATGCTGTGTCGTAACATTGGTATCATCAATCGTGGTGAGTTGATTGAGAACACCACAATGAAGTCGCTGTTGGGTAAGTTGAGTGCCGAGACCTTTATTCTTGATCTTGAAGAGGGTGCGACTGAACCTAAACTTGAAGGTGTGAATAGCCAAGTGATGGTTAATGGCTCGCTAGAAATCGAAATCGACAAGAATCGAGGTTTGAATACCATCTTTGATCAATTGAGTGAGCAGCAGGTAAAAGTTCTCTCTATGCGTAACAAAGCAAACCGCCTAGAAGAGCTATTTGTGAGTATCGTCCGTGAGGGGAATAAATAATATGTACAGCCTATATTGGACCGCTTTCTGCAGCTTGTTGACCAAAGAGATCAATCGCTTCACGCGTATCTGGGTGCAAACTCTGGTGCCGCCAGCGATTACCATGACGCTTTACTTCATCATCTTCGGTAACCTGATTGGTGCGCGTATTGGTGAAATGAATGGCTTTAGCTACATGGAATACATTGTGCCCGGTCTGATCATGATGTCGGTGATCACCAACTCATATTCCAACGTTGCTTCATCGTTCTTTAGTGCCAAATTCCAGAAGAACATTGAAGAGCTGCTTGTAGCACCTGTTCCTAACTACGTGATTATCGCCGGCTTCGTAATGGGCGGCGTGGTGCGTGGCTTGTTAGTGGGCACTATCGTCACCTTTGTATCGCTGTTCTTTGTTGACCTTCAAGTCGACCACTGGGGCGTGATCATTGCGACGGTATTTCTCACGTCGGTTGTGTTTGCTCTGGGTGGCTTGATCAACGCGGTATTCGCACGCACGTTTGATGATATTTCTATTATCCCAACCTTCATTTTAACGCCGCTGACGTATCTCGGTGGTGTGTTCTACTCGATCAGTCTATTGCCTGAATTCTGGCAAGGTGTATCGAAGTTGAACCCTATCGTGTATATGGTAAACGCGTTTAGATATGGTTTTTTGGGTGTGTCTGATGTGGGTATTGTGACGTCGTTTGGCGTACTAGGTGTGTTTATTGTCGTGCTGTATGGCATTGCACATTACTTAGTTACAAAGGGGATCGGCTTACGTAGTTAACTTTTAGTTATCCAAGAGCTATTAGTTATCCAGGATCTATTAGTTATCTAGGAGCTATTAATTATCCTGAATCGCAGGCAAAGAAAAAGGTCGATATTACATCGACCTTTTTTATGTTTTTCATTTGTGCTTTGCGGTATAACCTGGTTTACGTAAAGAGAAGAAAGCGATTACTCAGCAGTTTCTTCTTTCACTTCTTCTTTCGTTTCCGTGACCAAATCTAAAACTTGGTTGTCGATAAGACGAGTCTTACCTAGGAAAGCCGACATTAGAATCACTGCTTGAGTCGATTCTGAAGTGATCGCTTGTAACGTTTTTACATCACAAATGAATATTTCATCCGGTTGTAGGTCTGCTGCGCGTAGTTGGTCTGTTGCATCTTCAATGACAGACGCGTAATCATCACGACCACCACGAATAGCACTGCTGATCCAACGCATAGTGCGCGCTAGAACTGGAGCTCGCTGACGTTCATCAATCGTTAGGTTGCTATTGCGAGAGCTCATGGCTAAACCATCCATTTCACGAACAGTCGCTACGCCCACAACTTCAATGTCTAGCGCTAAGTCAGTTGTCATCTGGCGAATCACAGCAAGTTGTTGGAAATCTTTCTCACCGAAGCATGCAAAGTCTGGCTGAACGATATTAAACAGTTTCGTGACAATTGTTGATACACCGCGGAAATGACCTGGGCGAGAGGCACCTTCAAGCATATGAGATATACCAGGGACTTCAACAAACGTCTGTTTGTCCAATCCATCTGGGTACATAACCTCTGGTGTTGGCGTAAAGACTAACTCAACACCTTCGCCTGTTAGTTTGTTTAAATCGGCTTCTAACGTACGAGGGTAGTTATTTAGGTCGTCGGCGCGATCAAACTGCATTGGGTTAACAAAAATGCTTACAACAACAATGTCAGCCAGTTCACGAGCTTTCTTGACCAGAGTTAGGTGACCTTCATGTAGGTTTCCCATTGTTGGGACAAAAGCAACCGTACGTCCATCACGCTTAAACTGTTTAATCTGCTCACGAAGAGCCGCTATTTCAGCAAAAGTTTGCATAGTTACTCCTAAGCGATTGTATGAGCATCATCAGGGAAACGTGCGCTCTCTACTTCTTCTTTGTATAGAGCGACGGCTTTACGCATATCACCTGTTTCAGCTAGGAAATTCTTAGAGAATTTCGGCATGTAGTTCGCAGAAATACCGAACATGTCATGCATAACCAAGATCTGACCATCGGTAACATTACCTGCGCCGATGCCGATAACCGGTACGTCACAAGCTTCTGTAATTCTTTTTGCTAATGAAGCTGGTACACATTCAAGAAGAACGATTTGAGCACCTGCATTTTGTAGTGCTAGCGCATCAGCAACCATTTTATCGGCTTGCTCGTTGTCACGACCTTGAACTTTGTAACCACCAAAAATGTTTACCGATTGAGGCGTTAAGCCTAAGTGTGCACATACTGGTACAGCACGTTCTGTTAGCATCTTCACAGTTTCAATCAACCAGCTTCCGCCTTCGATTTTCACCATATTCGCACCAGCGCGCATTAAGGTTGCTGCGTTCTCACAGGCTTGCTCTGGTGTGGCGTAACTCATGAATGGCATGTCAGCCATAAGAAGACAGTTTGGGCTACCGGCACGCACTGAGCGAGTATGGTAAGCAATATCTTCAACGGTTACTGGTAATGTATCGTTACGACCTTGTAGAACCATGCCAAGTGAGTCACCGACAAGTAGAACTGGCATATCTTGGCTTTCGAATAATTGAGCAAAACTCGCATCATAAGCTGTCGACGTCGCGAATTTACGGCCTTCTTGTTTGCACTTGATTAGGTCGTTAATGGTTACTTTTTTCATTGATTTTCCTTAATGCGCTTGGCTATTGCTGCCAAACATTGAGCCCGTTCTTATCTACTATTTTTAGTAGTTCTGTCAGCTCAGTCCCATCAGGGAGTTGTAAACTTGGTGCGATTTCAGCAAGCGGGTAGAGCACAAACTCTCTTTCTTTCATTCCGTAATGAGGAACGGTTAAGCGCTCTGAATCGATCACCTCATTGCCGTATAACACGATATCGAGATCCAAGGTTCTTGGACCCCAACGCTCGTCTTTACGGACGCGCCCTTGCTCTTGCTCGATCTTTTGAGTGCAATCAAGCAGTTCAATTGGCGTTAATTCTGTTTTAATTGCTACTACCGCGTTGATGTAGTCGGGTTGGTTTTGCGGCCCCATTGGAGTGCTACTATATAGCTGTGAGGTCGCAACAAACGTTGTTCGCGGAAGATTCTTTAGCGTTTCGATAGCCAAGTTTGCTTGGCTAACAGGGTCGGCAAGATTACTGCCGACCGCAATGTAAGCCGTTATCATTTTGATTGCTTACTCTTTTTGTTCCTGTAAGTCTTACGGCGGCGATGACCCGACTTTGATGGTGCTGCTACGTCATTAGCCATCGCTTGACGCATATTGCGTCCTGCTGTCTGATAACGCTCCCACCATTTTGCTAGTTCTTTGGTTTCGCCACCTTCAATTTCGCCACGCATTTCTAGGAAATCGTAGCCAGCACGGAACTTATTGAGTTCCATCAGGCGAACGGCACGTTTACCGTTGCGGCGAGGCAGTCGTAGTTGCAGTTGCCAAACTTCGCGAATGGTTGCGGTATGGCGACGAGGAATCGCAATTGATTTTACTTGTCGATCAAGAATGATGTTACTTGCTTCCATGATCGCATCGTAGTGCGCCATACCCTGTTCAGCGACAAGCTTGTCTGCCAACTTGTTCATTGGGTACCAAAGCATTGCAGCAAACATAAACGCGGGGTTTACTCGCTTGCCATCTTCGATGCGAAGGTCAGTCGAGTCGAGTACCAAATCAAGCATCTGCTCGGTATGTGAGTCGTAGCCTTCTGTGAAGTGTTCCGCTACTGAAGGGAACATCTGCTGGAACAGGTTGTACTCACGCATCAAGTGGTAGGTTTCTAAACCGTGACCTGATTGCAGTAATTTTAGAGACTCTTCGTAAAGGCGCGCTGCTGGGATATCTTTTAGAAGGTGTGCTAACTCTTCAATTGGGTCGGCTGTATCTTCCTCAATATCAAAATCCAGTTTAGCGGCGAAGCGCATTGCACGTAGCATGCGTACTGGGTCTTCGCGGTAACGCGTTTCTGGATCGCCAATCAGGCGGATCAGCTTATCTTCTAAATCTTCTACACCACCCGCGTAATCGTGGATGCTATAGTCTGCAATGTTGTAGTACATCGCATTGATTGTGAAGTCACGACGTTCTGCATCTTCATCAACATTGCCGTACACGTTATCGCGTAGCAACATACCTTCTTCAGATTGCGCAGAAACGTTTTTCGATGGCTCTTGGTGGTGGCCACGGAAAGTTGCTACTTCAATGATGTCACGACCAAACATGATATGTGCCAAGCGAAAACGTCGACCGATAAGGCGACAGTTTCTGAATAGGTGCTTGATTTGCTCTGGCGTTGCGTTGGTCGCGATATCAAAATCTTTTGGCTGAGAGCCCAATAAGATGTCGCGTACACCACCACCGACTAGAAATGCGTCAAAACCCGCACCATTCAGGCGATATAACACTTTAAGTGCATTGTCGCTGATCTGCTTGCGTGAAATATTGTGCTCTTGACGAGTATAAATATTCAGAGCTAATTCGTGGAATCCGCGTTGTTCGCTTGGGGTATTGTCGTTTGTATTCATTAGTTTATAACAAAGTAGGTATCGCCAGCTTTGTTTTTCTCTTAGTCCAAAGTGGTAGTGCAGAGTTTAATTGCGGCTAATAATAGCTTAGCGCGAGCCATTTGAGAACATCGTCTGCTTAGTCACAGGTATTTGTTACGGTATTTTTATGTATCGTTATTGCGATTTGCCGTTAGTTTCGAACTCATTGCTGTGCTCTTTTTGTAAACTATCAGGTAACTGATAGACGTTCCATTGCTGGCAGCCCCACAATAAAATTTCATCTATTGACGCCTCGAAAAGAGCATTCGGGATATTAAAACCTAAGAATCGCATCGCATTGATTAACGTCGGTTTTGGGTTGTCGAGATCTATCGCGGTGGCATGATTTTGTTTTGACAGTTTATTCCCCAAGCCATCGGTTGCCAATGGTAAGTGCAAGTAGCTCACGTTTTTTTGCTTGAGCGTCTTATACAAACTGATTTGTCGACCTGTTGGTTCTATCAGATCTGCACCTCTAACGACTTCTGTTACCCCTTGTTCGATGTCATCAAGGACAACTGCCAAGTTATAGGCAAACAACCCATCTCTGCGCTTGATAATAAAATCTTCTTCAGCCAATGCTTTGGGAATTTGAATCGTGCCGTGACGAACATCGTCAAAGGACTCGATGGGAAAGTCCATACACAAGCGCACCGCCTGTTCGCCTGAATCAACCAAACCTTTGTCTCGGCAGTGGCCACTATAAAACCCACCCAAGGACTTTATTTGCTTACGGGTACATTGACAGTAGTAGGCCTGATTGTCAGTGACCCATTGATCAATTTGAGCTTGATATAGGTCATGACGCTGGCTTTGATAAACGACTTCACCGTCCCAATACAGGTGGTAAGCCTCAAGCGTCTTAAGAATGAGGTCTGCAGCGCCAGCCATTTCTCTTGGCGGATCGAGGTCTTCCATACGAACTAACCATTGTCCTTGGTTAGATTTCGCTTGAAAGTAGCTACCAAGAGCAGCAACCAGTGAGCCAAAATGAAGAGGACCTGACGGTGATGGTGCAAAGCGTCCGATATAATTCATGAGTGAGAAACCTAATCTTGATGGTACCGCAGTAGCCGATTCTTAAGACGTTTGGTGATTAGTTTATCGCTATCAACAACGATATAAACCACTTTTTAAAACAAACAAAAAAGGGAGCCAAAGCTCCCTTTCTTTACATCCGCAAGAATTAACCTTGCATCTGTTTCTCTTTGATCTCTGCAAGTGTTTTACAGTCAATACAAAGGTCAGCAGTTGGACGAGCTTCAAGACGACGAATACCAATCTCGACACCGCAAGAGTCGCAGAAGCCGAAATCGTCTTCTTCGATCTTATCTAGTGTCTTCTCAATTTTCTTGATAAGACGGCGCTCACGGTCACGGTTACGTAACTCTAGGCTGAATTCTTCTTCTTGAGAAGCTCGGTCAACAGGATCTGGAAAATTCGCTGCTTCGTCCTGCATGTGGTGCACAGTACGATCAACTTCTTCCCTGAGCTGGTTGCGCCAAGCTGATAAAATTTTTGTAAAATGTTCCGTTTGCTCAGGTGACATGTACTCTTCACCTGTCTTTGCTTGGTACGGTTCAACACCTGCGATGGCTAGGATGCCTAGCGCTTTTTTCTTAGATTCTGGCATACAGCATCTCCTATTTACACCTAGTCAACTGCAAAGCAGCTAATTTTAAGGCGGGTATCTATAGCAGAAAGAACGAATGGTGGCAAATACTCTTGTTAAAACTTGCAATCAATGTGAATAGTTCAGCATTTTTGCTTAGCTATTGATAAATTCAACGGCTTGTTTTAGTTGTATTTGAGTACTGCTGAGCTCTGCTTTATAGCAAAGCACTTCAACTCCAGCGTCTTGTGCTTGTTTTAGTAATAACGAATATTTGGCGTCTATATGGTGTGCCGCAGACACTTTTTCAATGCCTGAATGTAAAACAGTGAATAAAAGGACGGCTCTACTTCCAGATTCGACCATTTCTGTGAGTTCTCGCAGGTGTTTTTGGCCTCTAGTTGTCACTGCATCAGGGAAAAAACCTTGCCCTTCGGTCGACGCTTGTTGTTTAGTTGATATTTGTTGCTTAGTTGACACTTCTTCGTCGAGCAAAGTGACGCTTTTTACTTCGATATAGCAAGGCGGCTTTTCGTTATCTTCAAGCAGAATATCAATGCGACTATTCTCACTGCCATATTTCACTTCGGTTCGTAACGCGTTATAACCTAAGAGTTCAACTATAGTCCCATTTTCAATTGCTTCCACCGCTAGCTGGTTTGCCCGCGCAGTATTTACACAAATACGGTGACCTTTGTCTGTTTCTGAGATCTCCCAGCTGTTTGGGTACTTTCTTTTTGCATTGTCTGACGTTGAGTACCACACCGTATTGCCAGGAGTCGCACATCCTGTCATCGCTCCGGTGTTAGCGCAGTGGATAGTACGCTCGCTGCCGTCTGGAAGTTGGATGTCAGTGAGAAAGCGTTTATAGCGTTTAATAAGAGTCGCTGGCTCTAATGGAGGATTGAAGTGCATATTACTTATTTAGAGAGGTAGGTTTTTATGTACAATGTTGCCAACATTACACCACAAGGTTCACCCATTGCCACAACTGCCCATAGAAGCTGTGATGCCAGATCTGCTCGCTGGCGTACAAACACACACTCAACTTATTCTAAAGGCCGCTCCCGGTGCCGGTAAGTCAACATTCTTCCCTTTACAGTTGGTTAAGGCTAATGCCGTTCAAGGCAAAATCATTATGCTTGAACCAAGGCGTTTGGCTGCAAGGAATATTGCTACTTACTTAGCGAGCCAACTAGGAGAGAAAGTGGGAGAGAGCACAGGTTTTAGGGTTCGTGGTGAATCTAAAACCAGTAGTGCGACTCGCTTGGAAATCGTGACTGAAGGGATCATGACGAGAATGATCCAAACCGACCCTGAATTGACTGGGGTTGATATGGTGATCTTTGATGAATTTCATGAACGCAGCATTCACGCAGATACTGCATTGGCGTTCAGCTTGGAGATCCAAGATGCGCTGCGTGACGATCTAAAAGTGGTGGTGATGTCGGCAACCTTAGATCAACACGCTCTGCAATCTTTGTTACCTGATGCCAAGTATGTTGAATCGCAAGGCCGAACTTTCCCTGTCGACTTCTACTATCAGCCATTAGGCTCGAATGAATATTTAGCACCTAAAATGGCTAAGGTGATTCAATCTCTGATGGAGAAAGAATCGGGTTCACTTTTGGCTTTCTTACCGGGTGTCTCGGCGATAAAACAAGTGGAATCACAACTTGGGCAACTTGTCAGTGATATTGACGTGTGTCCGTTGTATGGCCAATTGAGTTTTGAACAGCAGCAGAGAGCGATCGCGCCATCGGTGAAAGGGCGTCGAAAAGTGGTATTGGCCACTAACATTGCGGAAACCTCTTTGACGATTGAGGGGATTCGTTTAGTGGTTGATTCGGGGTTAGAACGAGTTGCAAAGTTTGATTTGAAAACCGGTATTACCAAGCTTGAACAAGTGAAAATTTCGCAGTCTTCTGCTGAGCAAAGAGCGGGTCGAGCAGGGCGAATCGAAGAGGGCTTGTGTGTTCGCTTGTACAGCGAAACACAGCTTATGCAGCAACCTGCTGTACCAGAACCTGAAATTCTTCATTCTGATTTGTCTTCGTTGGTGTCTGAATTGACGCAATGGGGCGCTGCGAGTGCTGAGGAACTGCAATGGTTAGACGTTCCACCAAAAGCTTCAACAGAACAAGGTAAGCAACTCTTACAAAATCTGGAACTGTTAGACGCTAATGGGCAGTTCACTTCGATCGGTAAGCAAGCCCAGCGCCTAGGCATTGAGCCGCGTATCGCTAGTATGCTGATCAAAGCGCAACAAAACAGCCAAGCCTTGTTGAATGTCGCGATTGTCGCTGCCGCTTTACTCGAAGATCCGGAACGCAATGTGACGGATATTCAACACTCGCTACATCGACTTAAGCAAAGAAAGCACTCGAAAAACAGTGTTGTGATGCAGCGAGCGAAAAGTCTCGCCAGCAAACTCAATCATCACTTAGATTTGTCACAAGTTGACGAATCATTGCTACCATTAGTGCTTTGTTTTGCATTCCCAGACCGAATTGCACAAGCGAGAAGTGCGAGCAGCTGTGCTTTTCTTCTGGCGAATGGTCACGGTGCTGAAGTTCGTGATGATGATCCATTGGCGAATAATGACTATATCGTTGTGATTGATTTGATGCGCAGCACAGGGCGAGCCAGTCAAGTTTTCTTAGCTACCGCGGTTGATATTGCGCAGCTAGAAGTTGAATTTCCAAAACTGTTTGTGTGTTCCGATTACGCCGATTGGGATGAGAAACGTGGTCGCTTAGTGGCAGAGCAGCGAGTGTCTTTGGGGAAGTTGATTATCAGCACCAAAGCTTTACCAGAACCCGATGCGAATCAGGCGAGCCAAGCGCTACTCAATTATATCGCTCGCTGCGGACTGGAGCGCTTACATTGGACGTCTTCAGCTAAACAGCTCGTTGAGCGTGTACGCTGCGCACTGCTTTGGATGCCAGAGCATGATTGGCCAGCGATGGATGATGCGAGTTTGATTGAACATCTTGATGAGTGGCTATCACCCTATCTGAATGGCATTAAGTCAGCCAAAGGGCTGTCGAATGTATCGATTGAACAAGCATTGTCGGCTTATCTTGGCTGGCCTCTGAATCAAGAAATAGATCAATGGCTACCGACTAATTACCTGATGCCAACGGGCAGTAAGAAGTCGATTCGTTATCAATATAAATCTGAGCCAATGATCTCTGTTCGAATGCAGGAAGTCTTTGGTGAGCAAGATTCCCCCTTGATTGCCCAAGGGCGTAAAAAGGTGGTGCTTGAGTTGCTTTCTCCTGCGCAACGACCACTGCAAATTACTCAGGATTTAGCCGGCTTTTGGGCTGGCGCGTACAAAGAAGTACAAAAAGAGATGAAAGGCCGTTACCCAAAACATCCTTGGCCGGATGACCCTGCTAATCATGTAGCAACCACTAAAACCAAACGACAGTTGAACCGATGATGACCAAAATGTTAACGCCAAAAAAGGCACCACCTAAAAAAGCGCCAGCAAAGAAGTCACCAGCGACCAAAGGCAAGCCTAGAAAGCCAAGATCAGCAGCGAAAAAGACTAAACCTAAGGCTAAGCCGTCTGGCAAGAGAGGTTGGTTGAAGATTCTGTGGGGCATTTCTTGGAAAGCTGGCTTAGCACTTGCCGCATTGCTGTTGTTCGTCGGTATTTATCTGGATTCAGTGGTTAAGCAGCGTTTTGAAGGTCAGCTTTTTGATCTGCCAACCGTTGTTTATGCTCGTGTGTTGGATCTGTCTCCGGGGACTGCGGTGAGTGTGGTACAGGTTAAGAATGAACTGGATGTACTTAATTACCGTAAAGTGAATTCTCCTCGTCACCCAGGTGAGTACTCTTCTTCTTCAACCAAGATTGAAATGATTCGTCGTCCGTTCGAGTTTGTCGATGGACCTGAAGCGGATCGTCATGTAATGCTGCATTTCAACGGTAACGAGTTAACTCGTATACAGTCGCTAGAGAAGAAAGGCGACATGGGCTATCTACGTGTTGAGCCGAAAATGTTGGGTATGCTTGAAAAAAGTAACGATGAGCAACGCCTGTTCTTAAAACGTAATCAGTTCCCAGAAGTGATGGTTGATGCCTTATTAGCAACTGAAGACCGAAGCTTCTATCAACACGATGGGGTATCGCCATTAGCAATCGCTCGTGCAATGGTCGTTAACGTCAAAGCTGGGCGAACGGTACAGGGGGGTAGTACGCTGACACAACAGCTGGCAAAAAACCTGTTCTTGTCCAGTGAACGTACATTGTGGCGTAAGGTTCGTGAAGCCTACATTGCGCTTATCTTGGACCATCGTTACAGCAAAGACCGTATTCTAGAGGCTTACTTAAACGAGGTTTACCTTGGGCAAAATGGTGGGCAAGCGATTCATGGTTTCGGCTTGGCATCTCGTTTGTATTTCGGTCAACCTATTCAAGAGCTCCGCATCGATCAACTAGCATTGCTGGTGGGTATGGTGAAAGGCCCTTCGTATTACAATCCGGTTCGTTACCCTGAGCGTGCTAAGACTCGACGCGATCTGGTTCTTCGCTTATTGATGCAGCAAGACATATTAACTCCGCGACAATACGAAGAAGCGGCGAGTCGTGATTTGGATATTCAAGACAATCCACGTATTGCTAGTCGTCAGCCAGCTTACTTCCAGCAAGTAAACATTGAGCTTAAGAAGTATGTAGGCGATCGATTTGAAGCGAAAAAAGGGATTCGAGTCTTTACCTCTCTGGATCCCGTTTCCCAAGACAAGTTAGAAAAGTCGATTGCTCGTAAAGTGCCTGATTTATCGAAAACGGCAGGTAACAAACTGGAAGCCGCAGCGATTGCCGTGGATCGCAATACTGGTGAAATCCGAGCGATGGTTGGTGGTAAACGTACCGGTTACGATGGTTTTAACCGTGCTTTGAATGCGAGTCGCCCTATTGGTTCTTTGGTTAAGCCTGCCATCTACTTAACCGCATTGGAACAACCTCAGAAGTATACGTTGGCGACAACATTGAAGGACACCCCACTGAGCTTGAAAGGTAGTAAGGGCAGCGTATGGAGCCCAAGAAACTTCGATCGTAAGTTCCGTGGCGATGTGCCCTTGTATGTGGCGCTTTCTAAGTCTTATAACGTACCTACCGTTCGTTTAGGCATGCAGTTAGGCATTGATAGCGTCTCGGACACCATTGGTAAGCTGGGTGTCGATAAAAATGAGATTCGCCCAGTACCGTCGATGTTTTTGGGTTCGTTCTCACTGACTCCGTTCCAAGTTGCTCAGATGTACCAAACCATTACCAACTCTGGTCGCATTGCGCCTTTGTCTGCACTTCGTTCTGTTGTTGATAATGATGGCGAAGTTCTGTATCAATCGATTCCTCGTGTATCGCAAAGCGTTGACCAGCAGGCAGCTTGGTTAACAACCTATGCGATGAAGCGGGGTGTATCGGAAGGTACAGGTCGTTTCTTACAAGGTCAGTTTGCATGGGCTGGGTTAGCTGGTAAAACGGGCACAAGTAATGACAGCCGTGACAGTTGGTTCGTGGGTGTTGATGGTCGTGAAGTCACGACGATTTGGTTAGGCCGAGATGATAATAAACCGACTAAACTAACCGGTTCTAGCGGTGCGTTGCGTGTCTATGCCGATTATCTGAAGCAAAGAACGCCTGAACAACTATTACTGCCTTGGCCAACAGGAATTGCGACCGCTAGCTTTACTCGAACTTCTGAAGGGGCGTTAGAGTTTGACTGTGGTGGTACAGTCAAATTGCCGGTCTGGGATGAAAGTGGCAGCATTAAAAAGGGCTGTGAAAGTCAACCAAAACAGTGGCTAAAGAAGCTTTTTCAGTGGTAAAGTCATAACAGAAAAGAATGACAAGGATAGTTTAGATAATGATTTCTCGTTGGTTAGTGAGTAGCTTGGGTATTGTCGGTACTGTGATCAGTTTTCAACTGTTTGCCGCTACTGCAGCACAGGTTGATTCATCAGAACATGTTGAACTTAAACAAGCTCATAAAAGGCCAACCGTTGCTGTCGTTCTTGCTGGTGGTGGGTCAAAAGGTGCAGCTCACATCGGTGTGCTTAAAGCCCTAGAAGAGATGCAAATTCCGGTTGATTACATTACCGGTACCAGCATGGGCGCATACGTTGGTGGTCTTTATGCGACAGGGATGAGCGCTGATGAGATCGAGAGCTTTATTTATACGGTTGATTGGAATCGTGGTTATCGCGATCGCGTTAACCGTAGTGATCGCCGTGTGCGAGACAAAGAATATGAAGACCGTTATCAACTGAATACCGATCTCGGTTTAGGTTGGGGCGAAATCAAAGCCAGAAAAGGTGTGGTTCAAGGTCAGAATATGTTGCGTATTCTGCGCGAGACCACTGGTAATTTATCTCCCCTCGATTCTTTCGACAGCCTCGCTATTCCATATCGCTCTGTCGCAACCGATATTATCGACCTTGAAGAAGTCGTGATCGATCATGGTCACCTTGTTGATGCGATGATGGCGAGTATGTCAGTACCTGGAGCACTTCCTCCTTATGAAGTTGATGGGCGAATGTTGGTCGATGGTGGTGTCACCAATAACATGCCTGTTGATGTTGCTAGAGCGATGGGGGCTGACATAGTTATTGCGATTGATATCAGTACTAACTACAAAAGCAAAGAAGACTTCACTAACTTTTTAGCCGCAGCAGACCAACTCTCTAATTACCTTGTTCAACGCAGCACTCAAGAGCAAGCCGCGACGTTAACAGACGATGATTTTTTCCTACGTCCTGATGTTGGGCAAATGGAGACCACCGAGTTCGATAAAATGCCGACGGCTTATCATGCTGGATACGAAGCAACAAGGCAGTATACGGATCAGCTTTCTAAGTTGGCGCTCTCTAACGCAGACTATCAAAAGTATATTGATCAGAAACAGCAAGCTCGAAAGCAGCTAAAACATGGCGACCAGACTGTCGTTGATAGAGTTATTATTAACAACAACACCCACTATTCAGATAAGTTAATCGAAAATCGTTTAAACCTCGATTCTGGTCAGGTTATTAAAACCAGTGAAATCGAATCTAAAGTGAAAGATCTTTATGCCTTAGATCGGTTCGAGTTGGTTACTTAT
Organism: Vibrio sp. 1F253; assembly: GCF_041439295.1. Classification (NCBI taxonomy): domain Bacteria; kingdom Pseudomonadati; phylum Pseudomonadota; class Gammaproteobacteria; order Vibrionales; family Vibrionaceae; genus Vibrio; species Vibrio sp. 1F253. Next base: position 52,285 of record NZ_JBGONU010000008.1, read on the forward strand.
GAATTTGAAAATGTTGATGGTGAGGATCAACTGCTGGTCGATGTGAACGAAAAATCTTGGGGTCCAAACTACCTCAATTTTCGATTCTTTCTTGAAGATGATTTCTCTACAACCAGCCAGTACTCGCTCGGTGTCTCTGCCAACTTTACCGATATTAATAAGCATGGTGCAGAACTAAGAACTAATATCGAGATGGGAACGGACAAACGCATTGAGGCGGAACTCTTCTCACCATTCTTTTCGAGTCAAAAGTTGTTCACATCTGTGTCTATTGCTTACAGCAACCAGAATCGAAACCTGCCAGCAGGAATCGGCGAGATTGGAGAACCTACACTGGATGCAACCAAAGACTACTTACCAATGTCTTATCAAGAGTATCTGAGTGAATTTGCATTGGGCTATCAACCGACATTGTGGCAAGAGCTGAAATTTGGTGCACGTTATACCGATGGCAGTATTGAGGTGGCATCATTACCTTCACTAGGAAGTGGTGGCTATAAACGTATTGGTGCCTTTGCCAGTTATAGATTGGATACTTTGGATAACTTCAGTCTTCCTACCGAAGGTTATTTTGTCGATTTAGAATACCTTATCTCTCATGACGATTTTGAGAATGAGAGCTCTAATGGTGGTTCAGATTTCTCTTCTGAGAGTGATACAGTCTTTGAACTTTCGGCCAATTTTATGGCAGCACAAAGCATTGAAAAGCATACTTTAGTCGCAAAGGTTGATTACGGCATCGTAGAAAGTAAAAACTCAGTCTTTCCGATTGATCCGAAAGAGTTAGGAGGGTTCCTCAATCTATCCGGTATTCCAAGAAATAGTTTGATCGGTCAGAACTTAGCTTACACCAGTTTGATCTACCGTTATAAGTGGTTTGAAAATGACTTCGGCCTCTTTGAATCACCGTTCTACGTGGGTGCCTCTATTGAACATGGTGGTGTTTGGTCGAACAATGACTTAAAACTGGATGAAGCTCCAATGTATACTGCAGGCTCTGTTTTTGCGGGTGTCGACTCACCCATCGGGCCGATCATATTAGCTTATGGTCGAACCGAAGATAACTTTGATTCGGTGTATCTGATTGTCGGTACTTCCTACAAATAATCATGCGTAGAGTCACCGTTTAACTGCGTAAATAGGCAAAAATAGTGGGACTTTCGTCTTAACTTGCTATGTTGGTCAAAATGATAAGATTTTAATTTAACGTTAAATTTGCTATTCTACCGCCCACAGTTTGGCCTCTATGATGCCGCTCATCAATACAAATTGAATGACAAAAATGGCAATGGAGAGCCAAGTTTCCAAGGATGTTCGCTTCTTTATTTTACTAATAATTATGAAGGTAAGAAGTGAACCGCAATGAGAGGAAAAAAGTCGTGCTTGAAGCCTACCGTAAACACGTCGAAGAACGTGCTGCCGAGGGAGTTGTCCCAAGACCACTAGATGCTGAGCAAGTCGCTGGCCTAGTTGAACTTCTAAAGAATCCACCTCAAGGTGAAGAAGAAATCATTCTTGACCTACTAGAAAATCGCATTCCACCGGGTGTAGATGAAGCTGCTTACGTAAAAGCTGGCTTCCTTACGGCTATCACTAAAGGTGAAGTAGCTTCTCCACTAGTAAGCAAAGCAAAAGCTGCACAACTGCTTGGTACTATGCAAGGTGGTTACAACATCGAGTCTCTAGTGTCTCTGTTAGACGATGCTGAGCTTGCTCCAATCGCAGTTAAAGCCCTGTCTCATACTCTACTGATGTTCGATGCGTTTTACGATGTAGAAGATAAAGCGAAAGCAGGTAATGCTTCAGCACAACAAGTACTTCAATCTTGGGCTGATGCTGAATGGTTTACAGCGAAAAACAAAGTAGCGGAAAAGATCACCGTTAAAGTATTTAAAGTTACCGGTGAAACTAACACTGATGACTTATCACCAGCGCCTGATGCATGGTCACGTCCTGATATCCCAGTGCACGCGAAAGCGATGCTGAAGATGGAACGTGATGGCATTACTCCTGATGAACAGGGTAGCGTTGGTCCAATCAATCAAATTGAAGAAATGCAAAAAGACGGCATTCCACTGGCTTACGTTGGTGATGTTGTTGGTACAGGTTCTTCACGTAAATCGGCAACAAACTCAGTACTTTGGTTTATGGGTGAAGATATCCCATTCGTACCAAACAAGCGTACTGGCGGTGTTTGTCTGGGTGGTAAAATTGCACCAATCTTCTACAACACAATGGAAGATTCAGGCGCACTACCCATTGAACTGAACGTACAAGACATGAACATGGGCGATGTCATTGATATCTACCCGTACGAAGGTGTTGTTCACAAGAACGGTTCTGTGATTTCAAACTTTGAGCTAAGCAAAGTACTTCTTGATGAAGTGCGTGCTGGTGGCCGTATTCCACTGATCATTGGTCGTGGCCTAACGGGTCGTGCTCGTGATGCTCTAGGCCTAGCTGAAACCGATCTGTTTGCTAAACCAATCGATCCTTCTGCTTCTGATAAAGGCTACACATTAGCTCAGAAGATGGTAGGTAAAGCGTGTGGCGTTGAAGGTGTGCGTGCGGGTCAGTACTGCGAACCTAAAATGACGACAGTGGGTTCTCAAGATACTACGGGTCCTATGACGCGTGATGAGCTGAAAGATCTGGCTTGTCTTGGCTTCTCTGCGGATCTTGTGATGCAGTCTTTCTGTCACACATCTGCATACCCGAAACCAGTTGATGTAAACACTCACCATACACTGCCTGATTTCATCATGAACCGTGCAGGTGTTTCACTTCGTCCGGGTGATGGTGTTATCCACTCATGGTTAAACCGTATGCTTCTTCCTGATACTGTAGGTACAGGTGGTGACTCGCATACTCGTTTCCCTCTAGGTATTTCATTCCCTGCGGGTTCTGGCTTAGTAGCATTTGCTGCAGCAACAGGTGTTATGCCTCTTGATATGCCTGAATCAATCTTGGTTCGCTTTAAAGGTGAAATGCAGCCAGGTATCACGCTACGTGACCTAGTACATGCAATTCCGCTTTACGGTATCAAGCAAGGTCTACTAACGGTAGAGAAAGCAGGAAAGATCAATGAGTTCTCTGGTCGTGTACTAGAAATCGAAGGTGTTGAGCACCTATCTGTTGAGCAAGCATTTGAACTTTCAGATGCATCAGCAGAGCGTTCTGCGGCAGGTTGTACGGTTAAGCTATCTCAAGAGTCTATCGATGAGTACCTGAACTCGAATATCGTTATGCTTAAGTGGATGATCGCTGAAGGTTACGGTGATGTTCGTACGATTGAGCGTCGTATCACGGCAATGGAAGAGTGGTTAGCGAACCCTGAGTTGCTATCTGCTGATTCAGATGCGGAATACGCGCACGTTATCGAGATTGATCTTGCTGACATCGATCAACCAATCCTATGTGCGCCAAACGATCCAGATGATGCTCGTCTTCTTTCTGACGTTCAAGGCACTGAGATTCAAGAAGTGTTCATCGGTTCTTGTATGACCAACATCGGTCACTTCCGTGCTGCAGGTAAGATGCTAGAAGAGTTTAATGGCTCTTTAAATACTCGCCTATGGGTTGCTCCGCCAACTAAGATGGATAAAGACCAACTGACAGAAGAAGGCTACTACGGCATCTTCGGTCGTGCTGGGGTTCGTATTGAAACTCCGGGTTGTTCATTATGTATGGGTAACCAAGCTCGTGTTGCTGATGCTTCGACGGTTATGTCTACGTCTACTCGTAACTTCCCGAACCGTTTAGGTAATGGTGCGAACGTTTATCTAGCTTCTGCTGAACTTTCTGCTGTTGGTGCGATTCTTGGTCGTATCCCAACTAAAGAAGAGTACTTAGCGTACGCTGAGAAGATCAATGCAACCGCTGCCGATACTTACCGTTACTTGAACTTCCATAAAATGGGTCAGTACACGGATAAAGCAGACACAGTTATCTTCCAAGAACCAGCTTAGTTCCTCGTTATATTTGTAGCTGCAGCGTTGTTGACTGCGTACGTTCACCGGAGCGCCGGCCGCCCTAGTCACATAGAGCTTCTATGCTCATAGGGATGAACGTACTTGTCGCCTAGCTGCAACTCCAACTATTTAGAGGAACCCAAATGATAGAGCGTCTACTTCGGTAGGCGTTTTTTTATGTCTGAATGTTAGTTTACGAGCGACTCGATCTCTTGATGACTTCGCTATATACTCTCGCCTCATTTTTTACCCTATCTGTCATTAGTGCACGGAGCCTTTATGGAATTTGAATTTACACGAAACACTTTAATGGGCGAGTACTATGTAAAGTGCAGCATGGGTCATGAAATTGTTGGCCGCTGGCTTCAAGAAGAGATCGGGAAAGATAAGCAGAAACTGGATCATGTGATGGCGTTGATTGAGCAATCTCGACAAGATCTGAGCAATGAAGTGATGCTACTAGGCAAAGAGATCAGCCTAGCGATCAATGAAGACGACGTAACGATTCAAGAAAATGTGCTAGGGCACGAACAAGAGATGGAAGAGGGTAGTGAGTTCGATTTCTATAATTGTGAAAGCGAAGCAAGCTGCGGAATTGACGATTTCGAGTTGCTCATCGAACGTTGGATTGATTTTTTAGGTTACTAGTCCTGACACCTATTTATTAGTCATTCAGAGCTTTGAAGGCTCCGTTGCCCAAAACTAGAGCAACGACAATGCAGCGCATTAAGATAGTGAAAAGGCCGCACCATATTGGTGCGGCCTTTTTCTTTTCTAAAACGGTATCATTTCCATTTCATTTGAAATCAATAACTTAACTTTTTGGCACGCTACTTGGATTGTAATAAGAGTATTAACGGATTAAGTGAAGAATTTAAGGAAAGAATATGAAATTAATAAATGCCATTGTAAAGCCGTTCAAATTAGACGATGTACGCGAAGCGCTCTCTGATGTTGGTATTGAAGGTATGACCGTTTCTGAAGTGAAAGGCTTTGGTCGTCAGAAGGGGCACACTGAATTGTATCGTGGTGCAGAGTACCAAGTGGACTTCCTACCAAAGGTAAAGTTAGAGATTGCAACCCAAGCTGAAAATGTTGACCGAGTTGTTGAAGCGATTAGCCAAGCGGCACACACCGGAAAAATCGGCGATGGCAAAATTTTTGTGTATGACCTAAGCCAAGCCGTACGAATTCGTACCGGTGAAATGGATGCTGAAGCACTTTAAAGAATTACAAGGACTGGAGACTTTAATATGGAACTTACAACAACAGTAATGGAACTACGTTACGCACTAGACACTTTTTTCTTCCTCATTTCAGGTGCGTTGGTCATGTGGATGGCTGCAGGCTTCGCGATGTTAGAAGCTGGTCTCGTTCGTTCGAAGAACACCACAGAAATTTTAACTAAGAACATTTGTTTGTACGCGATTGCTTGTACGACTTTCTTAGTCGTTGGTTACAACATTATGTATGTCGATAACGGCGAAGGTGGCTGGTTACCGTCATTTGGTACTCTGATTGGTACTCAAGGTGAAGGTGCAGACCACTCATTAGAATCAGACTTCTTCTTCCAAGTCGTTTTCGTTGCAACAGCAATGTCTGTGGTATCTGGCGCGGTTGCTGAGCGAATGAAACTTTGGTCATTCCTTATCTTCTCTGTCGTGCTAACAGCATTCATCTACCCAATGGAAGGTTACTGGACTTGGGGCGGTGGTTTCCTATCAGAAGCCGGCTTCAGTGACTTTGCTGGTTCAGGTATCGTACATATGGCTGGTGCTTCAGCAGCCTTAGCGGGTGTGCTTCTACTGGGTGCTCGTAAAGGTAAATATGGTAAGAACGGTGAAATCTACCCGATTCCAGGTTCAAATATGCCACTGGCAACGCTAGGTACATTTATCCTTTGGTTTGGTTGGTTCGGTTTCAACGGCGGTTCTCAACTAATGGTTTCGGATTTTGAGAACGCAACAGCAGTAGGTCAAATCTTCCTTAACACCAACGCAGCAGCAGCAGCAGGTGCGATTGCAGCACTACTAGTATGCAAAACAACTTGGGGTAAAGCAGACCTAACAATGATTCTTAACGGCGCGTTAGCTGGCCTAGTAGCAATCACTGCAGACCCTCTATCACCATCACCTCTATTTGCTGTAGCGATTGGTTCTGTATCTGGTGCATTGGTTGTATTCAGCATCATCGCTCTAGACAAAGCTAAGATTGATGATCCAGTAGGTGCTATATCGGTACACGGTGTGTGTGGTTTCTTCGGTCTAATGGCTGTGCCACTAAGCAATGCTGATGCAACGTTTGGTGCTCAACTATTGGGTGCAGCAGTAATCTTTGCATGGGTATTCGGTGCTAGCCTAGCGGTATGGGCAGTGCTTAAAGCAACAATCGGTATCCGAGTAACTGAAGATGAAGAACTTGAAGGTATGGACATGCACGATTGTGGTGTCGGCGCCTATCCAGAGTTTGTGTCTGTAAAATAGAACATTATGTATTAATCCATAATTTACAAATATTTACATATTACCCACTTGAAACCTGCTCTCATGAGCAGGTTTTTTTGTGCTCTATCATTGAAATTAATATTTTAATAAATATAATAACGCAACTGATATAGATTATCATTTCGATATAAAGGACTTTACCAATGAAAAAATTGCTAACTCTTTCAGCTCTAGCATGTAGCGCAATCGCACCAACGGCTGCAATCGCTGCTGAAGAAGTAAACGTATACTCTTACCGTCAACCTTTCCTTGTTGAACCTATGTTTGATGAGTTCACGAAAGAGACAGGCATCGAGGTGAATGTTAAGTTTGCTAAGAAAGGTTTAGCAGAGAAGCTAGCTCAAGAGGGCGAATACAGCCCAGCAGATGTGGTATTAACTGTTGATATCAGCCGTCTATCTGAGCTAACTGAAAAAGGTTTAGTTCAAGCTGTAGAAAGTGATGTTCTAGAAAAGAATATCCCAGCTCAATACCAAGACACAGCTAACGAGTGGTTCGCTCTAACAACTCGTACACGTAGCGTTTACTCTTCTCGTGACCGTGTTGGTCGTCTAGGTGAAGATTTCACTTACGCTGATCTAGCTAAGCCAGAATTCAAAGGTAAAATCTGTACACGTAGTGGTAAGCACCCATACAACGTTTCTCTAGTATCTTCGATGATTGCTCACAAAGGTGAAGCTGAAACGAAAGAATGGCTAGAAGGCGTAAAAGCAAACCTAGCACGTAAGCCTCAAGGTAATGACCGTGCACAAGTTAAAGCGATCAAAGAAGGTCTATGTGACGTTTCTCTTGGTAACAGCTACTACCTAGGTAAGATGGTTAACGATAAAGAGCAAAAAGCTTGGGCTGACGCTGTTTACCTTAACTTCCCTAACCAAGAGACAACAGGTACTCACGTAAATATCTCTGGTATGGCAATGGCTAAATTCTCTCCAAATAAAGAGAACGCGGTTAAGCTAATGGAATTCCTATCTGGTGACGTGGCGCAAGGCATGTACGCAGAAGTGAACTACGAATACCCAGTTAAAGCTGATGTTAAACCTTCAGAGCTTGTTGCTTCTTGGGGGGAATTCAAAGCTGATACAATTTCTCTAGACCAGATTGCTGACCACCACGCAGCTGCAATCAAGCTACTAGACGAAGTTAAGTTCGATCTATAATTTTTTACTGTAGGCTTCGGCCCAAGTAAAATGACAGCCTCAAGTCGCCATTTCGGTAACTTGGGGTTGTTTTGTTTTGGAAAATCACTTTTTGATACAAAGCTCCCCGTTAATCCCCAGAGTTATGAGCATCTCACCTTGAAGTCATTACAGTATATGGGTATAAATACCCCCCCATTAAAAGGATATGAGATGTATTTGCAAATGCATTTGTGTTTCATTAAGCCTCGTTGTAGTTAGGCGATGAAAGAAAAGAATTATTTATGGAACACCAGTAGCTGCATCATTGCTGTATTGCTGGTTTTACCGATTTTAGCGATTTTTACGACTGCTGTTGGAGAAACAGATGAGCTATTTTCTCATCTTATGTCCACAGTAATGCCCACCTATACTTATAATACGGTGGTTTTACTCATAGGAACCTTATTCCTGTCTTTGGCTTTTGGTATTCCGTCAGCTTGGATTATGGCAATGTGCCGTGTTCCAGGAGAGCGCGTTTTACAGTGGGCGTTAGTGCTGCCATTAGCCATGCCAGGCTATATTGTCGGGTATATCTTTACCGATTGGTTCGACTTTGCTGGTCCGGTTCAAATTCTGCTACGAGATTTAACAGGCTGGGGGCCCGGAGAGTACTGGTTCCCAGACATTAGAACCTTGTTCGGAGCTATTATTGTTCTGTCACTTGTTCTCTACCCCTATGTTTATTTGCTATGCCGCGCGGCTTTTATGGAGCAAAACGTCTCCTTATTGCAATCCGCTCGGTTGTTAAAGTGTTCACCTTGGGAAAGCTTTCGTCGTATTTCCTTGCCGCTTGTTCGTCCATCAATGGCGGTCGGGCTATCACTGGTTGCAATGGAAACCATTGGTGACTTTGGTACCGTAAGTTACTTTGCAGTCAATACCTTAACGACTGCGGTTTACGATACTTGGTTAGGTTACTCAAGCTTAACGGCTGCTGCGAAAATATCGGCGATTATGCTGATTATCGTGATCCTACTATTGAGTTCAGAGCGCTATAGCCGTCGCAAACAGAAATTATTCCAGAATCAATTCAGTAGTCGTGAAGATTTTCGTTACGACCTTTCCGGTTGGAAGAAGTGGTTAGCATTGTTTTGGTGCTGGGGGTTGGTGTGTGTCGCATTCTTGTTCCCTCTTGCCCAGTTAATGATTTATGCCTACAAATATTTTGCTCAAAGCTGGACCCCTGAATTTAGAGAGTATGCCGTTAATAGCCTTTATGTTTCGGTAGTTGCTGCAATTATTGGTGTCGTTATTGCTTTGATTGTGAACTTCAATCAACGTGTTAGTCCAAGTAAGAAAAATCAGGCTTATATGCGTATCGCTTCCATGGGCTATGCCGTTCCAGGCACAGTGTTAGCCATTGGTGTGATGGTCCCAGTTTTGTTTATGGATCATTTAGTCAACGATATTGCAAAAGTGATGGAATGGACAGGACCAGGTTTGATCTTCTCTGGTTCTATGTTTGCACTTATCTTTGCCATGGTCGTGCGTTTTTCAGCGGTTGCAATTGGCAGCATTGAAAGTAGCTTGAGTAAAGTTTCTCCTTCATTGGATATGGCATCTAAAACAATGGGCTGCAATACCAACCAGATGTTACGTCGTGTTCATTTACCTTTGATTAAACGAGGCGCATTGATCGCCGGATTATTGGTGTTTATCGAATCAATGAAAGAGTTAAATGCGGCATTGTTGCTGCGTCCTTTTAATTTCGAAACGCTCGCGACTTATGTTTATAACTATGCGTCAGATGAGCACCTTGAATTAGCAGCCATGCCTGCTGTGTTGTTAGTCTTGGTGGGTTTAATTCCGCTGATCATCGTAAACCGTTCCTTGGAGCAGAAACACTAATGAGTTGTGCATTATCAATTAAAGATCTGACTTGTAAGTACGAGTCCCAAACTATTTTGGAATCTCTTTCTTTAGAAGTTGAGCATGGTGAAATTGTTTGTTTGCTTGGTGCCAGTGGTTGTGGTAAGACTACGCTGCTTAAAGCGATTGCCGGCTTGCTTCCATTGAGTAGTGGCGTCATGAGCTTGAACTGTCAAACCATCGACGATGGAGACAACTGGTTACCACCTGAGCAGAGAAACATCGGAATGATCTTTCAAGATTACGCCCTGTTTCCGCACTTGACGGTAAACCAGAATATCTGCTTTGGCCTCAAAGGTCTTTCTGAACAGCAAAAGAAAGAGAAAGTTCAAGAGATGTTGGAGCTAGTTCACTTAGATGAATTCGGTGACCGATACCCACATCAACTTTCTGGTGGTCAACAGCAGCGCGTAGCGATTGCTCGTTCTTTAGCGTACAAGCCAGACTTATTATTATTGGATGAACCCTTCTCAAATATTGATACTCAAGTTCGCCATGAGTTGATCTCTCAGATTCGTAAAATATTTAAAAAGCAGGGTGTTACTGCTATTTTTGTAACGCACAGCCGTGAAGAAGCATTCGCTTTTTCAGATAAAATGGCGGTAATGAACCATGGTGTGATTGAGCAATATGGTTCAGCATCTGAGTTGTACTTCCACCCATCGAGTAAGTTTGTTGCTGATTTCTTAGGTGGTGGTAGCTACTTGAATGCACAGCGTATTTCAGATAATGAATTTGAAACGAGCTTGGGTCTGATAGAAGCGAAAGCACAAACTCAAATCGAAGTGGGAGCGGAATGTGCGTTGTTACTAAGACCACAGCATATAGTGGCGAGTCATGATGTCGACAGTAACCTGTCCGTGTTGGAACAACAATTTATGGGCGACCACTGTCGTTATGTGATTGAAGCTAACGGTCAGAAACTGTTAGCAACGTCTTCTGAGGCTCTAGGTGTTGGTATGCCAGTCACCGTCAAAGTAGATACCAAAGGTGTATTGGCGTTTTAATGATACGCAGTAAGTATCGTTCTGCCGAAAAGTAAAATACATTCGTAAAAAAGCCCAGCACTTTGATACAGAGTACTGGGCAAGAGTTCTTCACCTACAGGCTTTAACAAGGCAGTGGTTTGTTAAGTCCCATTCAAAACTGCTGCACTCTATAAATCTATAGAGAGAGGAAGTCTTTCACTTTTTGAAGAACACGTTCTGCAGTGTCTTTATCTTCCATTTCTGCGAAGATTCGCAGTAACGGCTCTGTTCCGGAGAAGCGAGCAATGACCCATCCGCCATTCTTGAAGTACACTTTGGCACCATCTTCATAGCTAACTTTTTCAATTTCGTATTCAAATTCAGGCAGTTGCTTCTCTACGTAAATCTTGGTGTAGAGCGCTTCTTTCTCTGAAGGCTTAAACTGGCAATCTCCTTCTGCCGTGTAGGCATAGCCATACTTAGAGTAGATTTCATCAAGTAACTCAGATAACTTTTTACCTGTTACACTGATCATCTCAACCAGTAAGCTTGAAGCAAATACGCCATCCTTACCTTTGATATGACCTCGAATGGTTAAACCTCCCGAGCTTTCACCACCAATCAGTGAATCATCTGCTTCCATTTGAGAGCTGATATGCTTAAAGCCTACAGGAACCTCAAAGCTCTTCTCACCATGATCTGCCGCTACTTTGTCGAGTAGATGCGTGGTGGCGATGTTACGAACGACAGAGCCCTTCCAGCCTTTGTATTCCAGTAAGTAGTAGTAAAGTAGGAGTAGCACTTCGTTAGGATGAATAAAGTGACCTTTCTCATCAATGATGCCTAAACGGTCGGCATCGCCATCAGTACCAATACCAATGTCATAGCCTTCAGCTGCCACTAAATGTTTTAGGCGGTATAGCGTTGCTGCATTTGGGGACGGCATAAGACCGCCGAAATCTGGGTTCTTACCATCGTTGATTACGTCGACATCACAGCGACCGTTGATCAGTACGGTTTGCAGAGCATTTTTCGCAACACCAAACATTGGGTCAATCAGTACGCGCAGGTTGGCTTTCTTTATCGAGTCGATATCAATGAAGTTGATGATTGAATCAACAAAGTCGTTCATCGGGTTGATGATCTCGATTTCTTTGTCGTTTAACGCTTGTTCGAAATCGACTCGTATAACATCTTCGTTGGTCAGTGTTGCGATTTGCTGTTCGATCTTCTCTGTGATGATCTCGTCAGCATCGCGTCCACCTTCAATGAAGATCTTTATGCCGTTATAGTCCGCTGGGTTGTGAGAAGCGGTAATACACGCAGAGTAAATACATCCCATCTCTTTTGCTTGGAACATCACGATAGGTGTTGGAACGAACTTATCAATGAAGCTTACTTTGATGTTGTTCGCCGCAAGTACTTCTGCAAACCAGCATGCCGCTTTATCTGAAAGGAAGCGACGGTCATAGCCGATAACGAAGCCATTTTTGGCTGCATCTTCATTATTGATGATGTTAGCGAGCGCTTGCGCTACAAGGCGAACATTGTCTCTGGTGAATTCTTCACCAATGAAAGCGCGCCAGCCACCTGTACCAAATTTAATCATTAGAAAATCCTTTTAGTCTCATTGCCTCAAGTCGATAAAGACTTGAGGCAAGAGCTGTTCGTTAAATTAAGTGACTAGCCTAGAACAACGACAACATCGTTCACGCTGCCTTCTGCTTGTACTGGGATTGCACCTTCAACTGACTCACCGTTGATAGTGATAGAGGTAACCCCTTTGCTTACTGCATTCGGGTTTTGCACTGTGATGTTGTAAGTCGCGCCACGCCATTGACGAGTAACCTCGAATTCCGGCCAATCAGTCGGGATACAAGGATCGACTGTTAATCCTTCAAAGCCTGTGCGAACACCAAGAATAAAGTTGGTTACCGCGAAGTAAGCCCAACCAGAGGTACCCGTTAACCAAGGGTGGTTTGCACGACCATGGTCTTGATGATCTTTACCCATGATGAACTGCACGTACGAGTATGGTTCTGCGTAACGTGTTTCAATCATGTCGTTTTGGTTGTACGGGTTCAGTGCGTCGTAGAACTTCATCGCACGGTCACCACGACCTAGCTTCGCTTCTGCTACCCAAGCCCATGGGTTCGGGTGAGAGAAGATTGCGCCATTCTCTTTTACGCCTTGATAAACGCGAGTCACAAAGCCGATATCATCGTTTGGTGTTGCGAATGAAGGAGAATTTAGGTGCAAGCCGTATTCAGAGAATAGGTTCTCATCAACAGCGTCCATCGCTTTCTCGCCACGCTCTTGAGAAACCGCGCCAGATAGAACCGCTAGCGTGTTTGACTCAAGGTGTACACGACCTTCAGCTTGTTGAGCGGTACCGATCTTGTCGCCATTTTTTGTTAGACCACGGATGTACCAGCCACCTTCGTCATCCCATAGGTGTGTTTCACAGGCTTCACGTACGTTCGCGGCCATTTCTGTGTATTTAGTAACGTCAGCATCGTTATTACGGAACTTAGCCAGGTCTAGGAATTCTTGTAGAGCCCAGAAGTGTAGGAATGAAACCATTGACGACTCACCGCCACCTAGGTTTAAACAGTCATTCCAGTCTGCACGAAGGCCCTTACAAATGCCCGTTTGACCCACGTATTCAGCAGAGAAGTTCAGTGCCGCTTTCATGTGTTCGTAAACGGTCGCTTCGCCACCGTCTGCGTATGGGATCACTTCATCAAAGAAGTCGTGTTCACCGGTTTCCATTACATATTTGATGATGGTCGGAACGATCCATAAGTGATCATCAGAACAGGTGTCTTCAATGCCATGGATCTTATCGTCGTCTGAAGGCGTTGGAACAACCGTTGGCGATTTTGAAGGTTCAACATCTGCTTTTTCTGGATCGAACCAGTCAGGATCGAACAAGTGTAGACCGTAGCCCGCTTTCACTTGGCCGCGAAGCAGGTCGATAATACGTTTCTTGGTCATTTGTGGGTTGGCATGAGGTACTGAGATGGCATCTTGCGCAGTATCACGGTAACCAAGGCCAGTACGACCACCCACTTCAATGAAGGATGCAAAGCGAGACCAAACCACACAGGTTTCGGCTTGGTATAGCGTCCATGTGTTGATCATGGTGTCTAAGCCTTCGTTTGGAGACTTAACTTGGAATTTGTTGCAACGCTCGTCCCAGTGATCTTTGATGCCTTGGAAAGCGGCATCGACGTTAGCTGTGTCTTGGTACTTTTCACGTAGGCGCTCACCGTTGCCTTTACCGATACCTAGTACATAAGCAAAGCGAACTTCTTCACCCGGCTGAATCGTAAATTGCTTGTGCAGAGAACCACAGTGGTTGTAACAGGTTTGGGCGCTGTTAGAACATTTACCGTTCTCAACGGCAATTGGGTTCGCTTCATCACGGTACATGCCAAGGAAGTTATCACGTTGGCCGTCGTAGCTGTCTGGTGAGAAAGTTGAAGCTAGGTAGTAGAAACCTTCAAAGTCGTTAGTGTTGTAGTACAGGTCGTATTCAAGAACACCTTCTTGGTAAGACGTACCCGCAGAGTACAAAGACATCTGATGGTTCTGATTATCCGATTGGATGTGGCTGAACGAGAACTCAACAAATGAGAAAGTGCTGATGGTTCTTGGCTTGTCAGTGTTATTTTTCAGCACGACGTCCCAAACTTCCGCATCTTCACCCTTAGGAACGAATAACGTTTTGGTTGCTGTAATACCACTGTATTCACACTTGAATTTTGAGTATGACAGGCCGTGACGAACTTCGTAGTTCGCTTCATCTAGGCTCTTTGCCACAGGCTGCCAAGAGATAGACCAGTAATCGCCCGTCTCATCATCACGCAGGTAAACATAGTGCCCTGGACGGTCGAAGGTGCCGTTTGGACGGAATTTAGTAACACGGTTGTATTCCGGAGAATTGTAGAACGAGTAGCCGCCAGCATTGTGCGAAATCACGGTACAAAACTTTTCAGTACCTAGGTAGTTGGTCCAAGGTGCTGGTACATCAGGGCGAGTGATGACGTATTCGCGATTATCGTTATCGAAATAGCCGTATTTCATTGTCATTTCCTTTTTAACAAACTGCATCTATGCAGCTAATTTTTAAATAATGATGCTGAGTCGAATCTGACTGAGCACCTTAATCAGGGGAAGCAAGCTCTCGACTTGAGTGTGCTTTGGCTTCGTTTTATTCAGCTTTCCAAGGGTTGCGATAATCAACATTGAGTCTGTCGAGTAATGGCAGATGGCCCTTTAGGCGAGATAGGTAATCTAGCCAGTTTCGGTTGTGTTTATGTGTCCAACATCCTTCAGCTAAAGCGCTAATTCTTGGAAATACCATGTAATCCATGCGCTTTTGATTGGTAACGATCTCACACCATAAAGCACACTGAATTCCGCGGATCCGCTTACGAATTGGATCTGTGTCGGATATCTCTGCGAGGGCTTCGTAGGTATAAGCTTGTTCTAAGGGGATAACGGCAGCCCAATCTACGCCCGGTTCTTCCGGTGCATAATCTTGGGTCATGTCGAGATAGGTAAACTGTGCTGGTTGCAGCACCACATCAAAGCCTTGGCGAGCACAATTGATAGCGGCTTCTTCACTGAGCCATGAATAGATGATGGTCTCTTTGCTCACCTTGTCGCCGTGCTGTGCTTCTTCCCAGCCCACCATGCGCTTACCAAGTTGTTTGAGTTTGTTCTCGGCATAGCGGAATAGGTGGCCTTGTAGGTCTTTGCTGTCTTGATACTGGTGCTCTTTCATCAGTGCTTGAGCGGCAGGGCTGTTGGTCCACACACCGGGTGGTACTTCATCTGCGCCCATGTGGATCAATTCGCTAGGGAAAAGCTCTGCAACTTCTTCAATAACGGCATCTAGGAATTGGTAAGTACCCGGTAAACCTGGATTTAGCACGTTGTCGTTGTAGTGCTGAATACTCTTGTATTGTGTGGTGTCTGCTTGCTCAACTAGCATGTCTGGTAGTGATTTGATCGCGGCGCGACAGTGTCCTGGGATATCGATCTCTGGGATCACCGTGATGCTGCGTTGCTCTGCGTATTCAATGACTTCGCGAATCTGTTGCTGCGTGTAGAAGCCGCCATAGTTATCCGCAAGGTGGGTGTATTGCGGTTTTAATGCATGATCAGGACCTCGCCAAGCGCCGATTTCAGTCAGCTGAGGCAGGCTCTTAATCTCAATTCTCCAACCTTCATCGTCAGTTAGGTGCCAATGAAATACGTTGAACTTGTAGTGCGCCAGTTGATTGATTAAACGCTTCACTTGCTCTACCGAGTGGAAGTGACGCGCGCAGTCCAACATCATGCCTCGGTACTTAAAGCGAGGGTGATCGGCGATTTTGCAGCATGGAATAGAAAAATTTTCGGCATCCAGTTGTTGAATCAATTGAATCAGACTTGCCACGGCGTGTGTAAACCCAGACTGGCTACCTGATTCAACAATTATTTGTTGTTCAGTAATGCGGAGTTTGTATTCTGCTTCGTCTAATGTTGGATTGCTGCGAAATAGAATGTCGCCGCTTTCGTCTTTTGAAAGTTCAGTTGAAAGCTCATTCGAAATCGACAGTTCAAAGGTAGAAAGTAACTCTTGCTGCAACCAAGAGACGGCTTTATCTGCAAGGTGAGATTGAACCTCAATCTTGCATTCACAGCTTAGCGCGAAACTACCTTGCTTGAGTTCGATCTGATTTGGTTGAGGAATCAATGCTATCTCAGAAGCGTTAACTTCAGGTATTTGATTGCGTTCACGGTATGGCGAAGCCAGTACTATGGGTGATATCGCGACAGGCAGTACCGATGTTTCTCCATCATGATGTGATTGGATAAATGCATCATTAAGGCCATCAGAATAGAAGCGGAATGGGGCGCTTTGAATACTGAATTCAAGGTAGTAATGGTTATTGGCCTTTAACACGGGCGAACTTGGTTTGAACGAGCAATAGCTTCCAACTTGAGTCAGTTCACCTTGCGATAGACTCTCAGGAAGGATGAATCGGTCAAATGCAAAATGCAGAGACCAATCTTTTACGTCGAGGTCACTTAAATTATGTACCGTAAGGCCAAATCGGCAGTTATTTTTTTGTTCAGAAAGAACAGCTAAGTCGATGCGATAATTCATATAACTTCCCTGCTAAGCCTGTTGATACAAGTTGTGTTGTGACTTGCCGGCAAACATCAATGCGCCTTCGATAGCGTCAAATTGAGGTTTAACGATCCATTGTTGTACTGGTGGTGATAGCCAGTTGAGAATACGCTCAGCGATACTTCCCATTAAGCACACCTTGTCAGCGCCTTTTCGATGCAGCGCTAATACAAACATTTCGATATCGGCTGCAGTCTGCTTAAGCATCTCTATAGCCAGTTCATCGCCTTCATTTGCCAGTTGAAAAATGACGGGAGAGAATTGACCGTAATCTTTTGGAATCGCGCCTTTTGACCATGCCACGATCGCATCAACATCATTATTGAAATGATTCATAACATGTTGAGTCAGTGGGGTTTTGTTACGAATACCATCTTCAGCGAGTAGAACTTGCTGAATTAAACGAAGGCCCATCACTGCGCCGCCGCCTTGGTCAGAAATTGGAAATTCACGACCACCAACCACGTGTTGTTCGCCGTTGTTTAGGTAGATACCACATGAACCTGTACCACCAATCATGATCGCGCCGTCTTGGCCATTATGTGCACCAATACATGCACCATAGGCGTCTGTATTGAGTGTCATACTTGCGAAAGGGTGTGCTTGTGCCATGAAGTCGAGCCATGCTGACTTCTGTTCAGCACCAGCTAGCGCCAAACCAACATGCATATTAGAAAAATCGTTAGAGTTGAGTTGCCCTTGTTGTGCGGCTTTAGTAATCGCATCAACAATTGAACTCATTGCAACATCGACACCCAAAAGGATGTTGGCACTGCCACTTTTCGCTTCACCAATGAGTTTGCCTTGGTCATCACGAATGCGAGCACGGCAAGATGTACCGCCACCATCAATACCTACGTAGTAAAGCGTCATGATTATTGCTCCTTACTTTGTGCTAGGAAGTTGAATTGCGCAGCCGTTGCTAGCAAATACCACGCTCCATGAGGGATCCATTGTTCACCCCAGCGCCAGTTTTGAAGCATGTCGTCTTTCTGTGCTGGTGGGTTGAATGCGATGTCTTGTTCGTCTTCGAACCCTGCCGTGATGCCATTGCAAATCCCGCCTTTGGCATTGAAGAAACCAAGTTGTGGTAGATAGTCTGGGTTGTTATGACCGTGGCCATCAAGCATGCACATGTGGTATGGGTTGAGGCCCAAAATCCAGTCAAGGCTATTTTGTGAAAGTTGGATTAGACTCTGCTGAAGGTCATTATCTTTAATGTGCGGTTGAACTAGGTAAGCCATGGTCGCAATTGAGCCAAGACGTGCGTTTTCGCCTTGCCACCAGTAGCCAGTTTCGTTTTGTTGAGCGACAAAGAAGGCATCGCGCTTAACACCATCGACAGACTTTACGTACTGTCTTGGGTAGCCAAATGGATTGATAACTTTGTCGGTAATGTTGATTTCGAACTGACAAGCTTGCTCAACAACCACACGTGCTTGTTCTTTCAACTCAGTGTCAGTTTCATTATCGATGTACTCGCATAGAGCAATTACAGGAAGGCCAGCTTCAGCTGCATGGAAATAGGGGCGAGAGCCATCAGCATTAGCTGACCAAAAGTGCTCAAATGAATCATCAGATTGCTGACGAGAGATCAAGCGACTAGCCCAAACTCTTGCTTCGGATAGGTATTGCTGGTCTTGAGTTACGCGATACAGCTCATTGGCTGCGAGCAGGGCACAATACTCATCGATGATGTTCTCTTCACCATCGTTTAGGTACTGGAGGTTGTACTCTTTTAGGTGCCAGTAACCCTTAACAGCCGTTTCAAGGTAGGTGTGGCTCGAGTAACTGCCAGAGGTTTCAAGCTCAGATGCAGCAGCCAGTGCTGCAATAGCGACGCCTGCACCTTGTCGGTAGCCAGCTTGTAAGTCTGTTGATTTATGGCCTTCTTGAGTCGCATAAGCGCAGATGTCACGTTGATTGATGTCTTTACTCCACTTGTCGAATACCGTCATGTAAAAGTATCCGTCAGCGTCCTGCATACGCACTAAGAAATCGGCACCGAATAGGGCTTCTTCCACTAAACGAGTCATAGAGAATTTAGGAAAGTCTGGGTTATTGCTAGTCAAGCGCACGCTTTTGAGCATGTTCCAAACAACCATCGGAATTTGTTGTGGGTTGAGATAATTGCCATAAGATAGGTGGCTAAAGTACTTACTTACATCACCCGATGCGTCGTACCAACCGCCATGAACATCGACGTATCTGTCAGTGCCCATAATTTGTGCTTGTCGATCTTTTTTGTCGAAACTACCGCCACAGCGTTGTGACTTAAAGTAATGAAGCACATCAGAAAACGTGTGGTTCATTAATAGGTTGCTACCAATCTCAAATACTTCAGAGCGTAGGTTGTCAAAACGTAGGTAGTAGCGACCAGATTCAGTGAATGAACTGAAATCGATAGTGAAGAATTGCCCTTGATGCCAATTTGCTACGCGGCCTTGTTTAACCACATCAAAACTTCCGACAGTGATATGGTTGTCGGCACACACCAAAAGTGCAGTCGTACTTGATAAGCGAGCTTTCTTCGTTTGCAGAATAGCCTGCTTTGGAGCCGTGGATTCGTAGCCAATATGGTTGGTCAATAACAGCATCAATATTCTCCGACAGTCCTAGTTTCTATTGGCTAGGTACTTGAATGTTTTGGATATAAATAGTTAGGGCCCGCAGACCCTAACTTGGTTTTATTGCTTAGCTTTCGTGTAGGTAACAACGCACAAAGTGGTTATCAGCTAACTGCGTAACCCCTGGTAACTGCTCTTTACACTTGTCCATTGCATGAGTGCAACGGCCTGCAAATGGGCAACCTGCTGAGACTGGTGTCCAAAGAGGGATCTCACCTTTGTTGCCTGCGAGTTGTTCGTGGATCGATTTTTTAGGATCTGGAACCGCAGAAACAAGCAGTTGGGTGTAAGGGTGCTGAGGGTTAGCAATCACATCATCGGTATCGCCCCATTCCACCATGTGTCCTACGTACATCACTGAAAGATCTTCAGCAATGTAACGAGCGGTTGCGATATCGTGGGTGATGTAAAGTAGAGACATTTGTTTCTCAAACTTCATTTCTTCCATCAGGTTCAAAACACCAGCACGAATCGATACATCAAGCATCGATGTTGGTTCATCGGCTAATACAACTTCTGCACCAACTGCAATGTTACGGGCTAGGTTGACACGTTGACGCTGACCACCAGAGAGTTGATGAGGGTACTTCTCTGCCGTTGCTTGTGGTGGCACTAAGCCAACTTGCTCTAGAAGATCGTACACACGTTCCTGTAACTCTTTCTTGTTGCCCGGAGATACTTTTTTGTGGATCAACAATGGTCGAGCTATGTGGTGAAAGATGTTATGTGTTGGGTTCAGGGAACCAAACGGGTCTTGCCATACCATCTGCACGCCTTCACGGTAGTGCATAAGATCTTTTCTGCTTGAGATCTCTTGGATATCACGACCTTTGTATTCGATCGTGCCGCCCGAAGGCGCGTACATTTTTGCGATCATTTTTGCTGTTGTTGATTTGCCTGAACCAGACTCACCAACCACAGCTAGGCCGCGACTTTTATACATCTTGAATGATACGTCGTTAATCGCACGCATCATTGGGGTTTGAATTGTGGTGCTGCTTATTGGGAAGTCTTTTACGACATTCTTGCCTTCTACCAATAATTGACCGAAATCTTTGCTCATAATTGTCTCCAGAATCCTTATTCGCTTTGCTTGCATTTCGGCGGTCGAGCCGCCTTATTCGTTATTCACGCTGAATCAGCGTGCAAGCTATAGCTTCCTTTGTACTATTGGGTCACCGTACAGGTGGCAGTTAGACAAATGTCCCGGGTCGATAGAACGCAGCTTGGTTGGCACCTTGGTACACGTTTCATGTACACGATCACAACGAGCTTGGAAACGACACCCTTCAGGAATCTCTAACAGGTTCAGAGGGTTACCCGGAATGCCTGCTAGTTTTGTCTTTGGCCCTGTTAGTGGAGGGAAAGAACTTCCCAGCCCTTTGGTATAAGGGTGGTAAGGGTTTTCTAGAATATCTTGAGCATTGGCAACCTCGATGAGCTCACCTGAGTACATGATGCCGATACGGTCAGAGAACTCGACCATCAATGACAAGTCATGGGTGATGAACAGGATCGAGAAGCCAAACTCTTCTTTTAGTGCATAGATCTTTTGTAGGATTTCGCGTTGAACAACCACATCAAGTGCGGTCGTTGGCTCATCCATAATGATCA
The DNA here is from genome assembly GCF_041439295.1 of Vibrio sp. 1F253. Taxonomy (NCBI): domain Bacteria; kingdom Pseudomonadati; phylum Pseudomonadota; class Gammaproteobacteria; order Vibrionales; family Vibrionaceae; genus Vibrio; species Vibrio sp. 1F253. The sequence continues at coordinate 73,206 of NZ_JBGONU010000008.1, forward strand.
GCTTTGGATTCAATGCTAAAGCGATAGCAATAACCAAGCGCTGACGCATGCCGCCAGAGAATTGGTGAGGGTAGTCACTCAATCTGCTCGGGTGAATATCTACGATTTCAAGTAGACCTTCAGCGCGTTGCTTAGCTTGCTCACGAGTCATGTTGGTGTGACGCATAATTACGTCACAGAACTGCTCTTCCATTGGTAATACAGGGTTGAGTGCGTTCATCGCACTCTGGAATACCATCGACATCTCGCTCCAACGGAACGCTTGCATACGGTCATCACTGTATTCAAGGATGTTCTCTCCATTGAAGATAACCTCACCACCACTGATGTAAGCGGGCGGCTTATGCAGACGCATAAGAGAGAAAGCAACAGTTGATTTACCACAGCCAGATTCACCAGCTAGGCCGAATACTTCACCTGGAGCAATGTCGAAACTTACGTTGTTACACGCACGTACATCGCCAGACTCTGTGATGTAATCCACGCATAAATTGCGGATAGAAATTAGTGGTTCAGACATGATTATTTATCTCCGCTCCAAAGTGCATTTTGTGGTGGTAGTTCAAGTTCACGTTCTTCTTTGTCTTGTGCTGCTAATTTCTTCCAACGCTTCATGCCTTTGTGAGAACGCAGTTGCGGGTTGGCAATTTCATCGACAGCGAAGTTAAGTAGAGCAAGACCAGTTACAAGTAGTGTCAATGCGATACAAGGAGCCAACAGTTCCCACCAAGCGCCAATCAGCATTGATGAAGAGGTTTGAACGTTGTAAAGCATGATGCCCCAGCTGATTGTGTTCGGGTCACCAAGACCTAGGAACGAAATCGTTGCTTCCATCATGATTGCGTACATCACCGAGCCGATGAAGCTCGCGCCAACGATAGAGATAAGGTTTGGAAGAATCTCTACGAAGATAATACGAAATGAAGATTCACCCAGAACTTCAGCGGCTTTTACAAACTCTTTTTCACGCAGTGCTAAGGTCTGGGAACGAACAACACGCGCGCCCCAAGCCCAGGACATAAAGCCGATAACCAAGGTTATGGTGAGTGGCCCTGCCTCACCGATAAAGGCTGCAACTACGAACAGTAATGGGTATTGAGGAATAACCAGCATGATGTTCATTGCGGCTGTCAGAACATCATCGACACGGCCGCCAAAGTAGCCTGCGGAAACACCGATAACCGTTGCTAGTAAACATACGGTAAGACCCGCACCAAAACCTACAGCAAGAGATACGCGTGCGCCGTATACCACTTGTGACCAAACGTCACGACCCATACGAGTTGTTCCCAGTACGTGGTCTGCCTTCTTAGACATTATCAACGTACGACGATCGTCTGCTAGGTTTTTAGCAACCCAGCCATCAGGGTTAGTTTGTGCAGACTTAACCACGAAGCCAGGGTATTCGTGTGGATTACCTGTACGTTTGTCTGGCACATGTTTTGTGATCAATGGAGCCGCAATCGCACCAAGAATAAAAATACTTAGGATGATGACGCCGGTTAAGGCCATCGGGTTACGCCAAATGAGTTTTAGAATATCTTTCATGATTATTTACCACCCTTACGAAGACGAGGGTCAAGAACAACGTAAAGCATGTCTGCAACTAGGTTAAAGAACAGCATGAATAGCGTCATGATAAGCAGTTGGCCTTGCAGTACTTGGTAATCACGAGCGTTAATTGCGTTGAAAAGTACGCTGCCAAGACCTGGGTAGTTAAAGATGATTTCGATAATTAACTGACCACCGATTGCCATACCTAGCGACATAGAAAGTGCTGTCACACTTGGTAGCATCGCGTTGCGAGCTGCGTAATTGAATACCACTCGGTTTTCGCTCAGGCCTTTGCCTTTCGCCATGGTGATGTAATCTTCAGCTAGCAGGTTGATCATGTTGTTACGCATGTTTACTAGGAAGCCACCAATTTGAACAATAGATGCACATAGCAAAGGTAAGAAGGCGTGGTAAGCGACATCTTTAATGAATGCCCAGCTTGTCCAATCTGGAATCGTACCTGCGGTATAGGCGTAACCTGTTGGGAACCATTTCAAGCCGATTGCGAAGGTAAACAGCGCAATCATGGCAATAACAACTTGAGGAACGGCTTGTAGAATAAGCATCCCTGGAGTAACAAAAGCATCGTATTTGCTGCCACGTTTCCACGCTGCAAAAATACCTAGGATTGAACCAATAGAGAAAGAAAGAATAACGGCAGTGCCTGCTAAGAATAGCGACCAACCGAATGCGCCACCTAACAGTGTATTTACTGAAAGTGGGTAGAATTGAATTGATGTACCAAGCTCCCAGCTTAGAATGTTCTTCATGTATGCGCCGTATTGAACCAGTAAGCCACCATCAACGAAGCCTAATAGTTCTTTCATTGCCGCAATACGCTCAGGAGTAACTTGTACAGAAGCGTTCGCAAACATCATGGTAACTGGGTCACCAGGCATTGCTCTTGGAATAATAAAGTTTAACGTCGCTGCAACTAATAGCGCGACAAAATAAAATGACAAACGTCTTAAAAAATAACCCATAACTCACACCTTACTCACCCAGATTGTTTCCCTGTTTCTGGATTCAGGTCGCTCCTAGCGAAATTTGGAACGAAAAATCCCCTGACGACTAGCGCCATACTTTCAATTGATAGTGTGGGGATTTTTATAAGCGGCGTAAGAAGTTACGCCGCAAAGATTGAACGATTACTTATTTAACTGGTTTTAGGTCCAGTACATGAAGTAGACGCTCTGGAATACCAGCCCAAATGTTTGGACGGCCTTTTGGATTTTCTTCGTTCCACCAACCAGTGAATCGAGTTGTGTTGTATTGGTACATGTAAGCACCAGACATCACAGGGATAGTTACTTGGTCTGCAGCGATAATTTGCTGGATACCATGTGCAATATCTAGCTGTTCGTTCTTGTCAGCTGTTTTGTAGAAGCTGTTTAGAAGACCATCTAGCTTGTCATTTTTGTAGAAGTGCATAGCGAAACGAGGCATACCATCACCAGATTGTAGTGATGAGTTGTAAGCACTGTTCCAGTACGTGTATGGATCCGCACCGTGGAAGTAGTTTGTGTATGCTACGTCGTATGTACCTTCAAGCATTGCTTGATTGTAAACAGAGAAGTCAGGTGTACGAGCTTTCGCTTTAATACCGATTTCGTTTAGTTGCTCTACCGCAAGTTGAACTGTGTTGTTGAAGTCAGTCCAGCCGTTTGGCGATTGAATCATTAGTTCGAAAGATTTGCCTGATGGAGTGTCAACAAAACCATCTTTGTTTACATCTTTGAAGCCAGCGTCAGCAAGAAGCTTCTTCGCGCCTTCAGCGTTGTAAGTGTTGAAGCCTTTGTATTTGTCGTGAGTTTTTTCATCAGACCAAGCTTCAAACGCGTAGCCAAGACCTGATGCGAAATCGTTCACAGTACCGCCACCGTAGAATGCGATGTCGATGATAGTTTGGCGGTCAAGAGCCATAGAGAAAGCACGACGGAATTCAACGTTGCTCAATGCTTCATGCTTCGCAGCATCAGGGTGTTTGAAGTTAACGATGAATGCTTGTGTACCTGCTGGCGGGTACCAATAGTGGTGTTTAGGGCTTGCTGCAGCGTATGTACGATCGATATCTGGAACGAAAGAAGACGTCCAGTCCATTTCACTGTTTACAACTTTACCTAAGAACTGGTCGTTGTTCGCAATTTGTGGAACACGTAGACAGTCAACATCTAGGTTGTCTGCATCCCAGTAGTTCGGGTTTGCACACTGGATGTACAGTTGCGCTGTAAACGTATCGATTTCTGTAAATGGACCAGAACCTACCGGGTTCTCATTGGTAAACGTTGATGGATCTTTAACGTCTTTCCAGATGTGCTTAGGTACTACAGGTACTTTAGCAATCTCGTAAGGTACGTTTGAGTTTGCTTCTGTTAGTGTGAACTTAACTTGGTTGTCGTTCAGTTTTTCTACAGAAGTTACCCAAGAGTTGATACCAGATTGGTCAAGCTCTGGCTTCTCTTTTACAAGGTTGAAAGAAAAAACAACATCATCAGCAGAGAAAGTTTCTCCATCAGACCATTTAACACCCTTACGAATGTCGAAAACAACGCTCATCAGATCATCTGACATTTTGAAGTTTTCAGCTAGACGGAACACCGGAGTGTTACCGTGCATTTCGTTAAATACTACTAAAGGCTCGTACATGAAGTCAGTTGTAGTATGTAGGTTAGTAGCACCAAGGTACGGGTTAAAGTTACGTACGAATGTAGTGTACTCTTTCGGGTGAACGGTCAGTTCGCTGCGCTCTGCAGCGGTTGCTACTGATGCAAAACCTGTTGTAGCAGTTGCAATAATTGCTGTTGCTATTGCTGTTTTTTTTATATTGGCAAGCATAGCTGTTCCTTACTATTTGCTTTCATTTCACTAATGGATTGAATGTTATCTGTCGCTAATTAGTTAGTAGATACACACTCTAGTTAAAGGCCTACCTCTTCTTCGTTGCTCCAGATTCATCTTTGATTCTGAGAAGTGGTAAGAGTGGCCTGTAGGCCTTTGGCAGGAGTAAGAAAACACCTTATCGATGAATTAATCAAACTCGTTTCCCGTCAAAAACGTTAAAAACACACAGCACCACGTCATTAACGTCAAAATAGCTTGCTTTGGTGGTTTTTTGTGCGCAATTGTTAAGGTGATGTGACTCGCATTTGGTTTTGTGGTGGCGGCCTATTGTAAGTGGTCACTAACCTTTTTGGCTTTTAATTATAGGGGGCTTATCTTGCTGTGGTGTAATTGTAGATCTCGGTCACTTACCTATTTTACGTTAAATTTTTCTAGAAAATTAAATCTGCCGTTCTGTTGTGACTCGCTTCTCAAACTGCAACAAAGAGCCGGAGGAATGTGAAATTCAGCCAAGAATAAGGCTCAAAATAGTAACTGAACTGGTGATTGTTTAAGATTGAGCAACGTGTCATTTTGCTTGTTTAATGCCGTAAAAGAAGTGTGTTTGAATCGACGTCATTGTCCTTTGGTCGCGTATGATATTCACAAAAAAGCCCACGCTAGGTGGGCTTCATTATTTACAATAGCTTGAGCTTACTTCAGAGCTAACTGGTCAGTAGTTTTTGTAGCTTATCCCTTAGTGTCTCAATATGAGTTCTTTCAGGTGTCTGTTCTTTACAGTGCTCAAGTATAAACTCGATAGAGCTCAGTACCGTTCGCCAGCGAGGCGTTTTCGGTAGAGTTTCTACACGTAGATATTTGTCTAGCGTTCTAGTTTGCAGGGTACTGCGGTCTAGGTAGACACGCCACAAGCCACTCTTCTCTGCGAAGGCAAACTTGGTTTCCCCTGTAACAGACTCCCAGTAGATGATGGCATTAGTCATGACATCGACCAGCACTTCACGCATCAGTTCTTGTTTGTTTTTACCTTCACCGGTTGCTTTATCTGCAAGGCGAGTAAATTCACCGCCAAGTTCTTTCAGTTGTTGAAGTTTATCTTTGTCACCCTCAAAGGCGTAGCTTGAAAGTGCCTCAACCGCCGTTTCAAGGTTATTGACTCGGTTTGAGTTAACCCCACCACCAACATTAAAGATATACATGGTGTCGAGCCCTGAGCCTTCAGGTAGCTTAAGGATATCACTTGGTATGCGCTGACGAGTGTCGTCTATATAGATGTCAATATCACCACAGTAGTGAGCTTGTTCCACCTTAAGGTATTTAGGCGCAATGATCTCATCGGCCATAGAGCGTTTAAGCTGCTCTTGCCCGCGCCTAAATAGTTTTGCTGCAGCTTCGTTGGCAAATCGAATTCGTTGGTCATCACGAATACAGATGATGGCCTCAGGGGCTGATTCTAGCTGCTCTAGCAAGCGCCCTTGAGTTTCTAGCAGGTTCGCTTCAACCATGGCTCTGTGTTTAAGCTCCAGTTGCAACTGATCATTCTCAAGACGCCTTTGCTCAGCTTTACTTGCTGATAAGTGAGCCGTAATTCGCGCCGCCAGCTCTTGTTTGTTGAACGGTTTAGACAAGTAATCGTTGGCACCAGCTTCAAAGCCACGAACACGGTCTTCTGCTTGATTAAGAGCTGTGAGCATGATGATTGGCAACTGTGCATGATCGTATTGCTTACGCAGTGCTTCACACACCTGATAGCCACTCATACCTGGCATCATAATATCGAGAAGAAGTAACTCTGGCTTCTCTTTCTCAATCAGTTCAATGGTTTCTGGGCCGTCACATGCGGTGCGCACTCGATAACCTTCCAATTTCAAGAAACTGTCTAGCACGCGTAAGTTTACTGGTTCATCGTCGGCGATAACCAGTAACGGACCGTCTGGATCTTCACTGATAACACTATTTTCTTGTTGGCTGTTATCAATTAAATCTGGCGCTTGGAAGTGCGAATAGCTTCCTGAATCACTGTAGTTATCCAATTCTTCTTGGGTGGCTAAAGGCAGGGTAAAGCTGAACGTCGTGCCAAGCATTGGTTGGCTACTTACGTACAGTGAACCGCCCATCAGTTCAATCAGTTGACGACTTATGGACAACCCAAGCCCTGCACCTTGGCGATAGTTACTTGAGTCTTGTCCTGCTTGAATCAGTGGTTCAAAGATGTGTTCTAAGTATTCAGCAGGTATGCCTTGGCCTGTATCAACAACTTGTACACGAATGTTCTCGTCGATAACGCTTGCTGAGATAACAATTTTACCTTCTGATGTGTACTTGATGGCATTGCCGACCAAGTTATACATCACTTGTTCTAATCGTTGAGGATCGGACGAAACCAACCCTAAGTCACTGGGTACTTGGTTAATAATTCGGATTGGCTTATTGCCCAACAGATGATGAGACAATTCTAGTACCAAGCTGGTAGCAGCAGATAAATCAACAGCAGATTTATTTATGTCTAAACTGCCGTAGCGCATTTTGTGGTAATCAAGTAGATCATCGACCAGTGTTGCCAATCTCTGGCCACTATTGATGATGATATCCAACTGGTACTTCTGGTTGGCAGGAATAGGACCGTTTGCACCAGATATTAGCGCTTCAGCGATACCTACCATGCCATGTAATGGCGTTCTCAATTCGTGTGATGTTGTTGCTAAGAATTCATCTTTAAGTTTGTTGGCCAGTTGCAACTCTTCATTTTGTTTTTGAATGGTCTTAAGGTTATCCTCAAGCTCATCATTTTGGCTCTTAATGAGCAGCATCTTTTCACGAATCGAACGTTGCATTCTTTCGAAGCTTACCGCGAGGCGGCCTATCTCATCTTTTCGTTCGGTATTAATCATGGTTTCATCAAGGTCACCCGCAGAGACTTTCTCTGCTGCCCATGTGAGCTTGAGTAACGGTGATGTGATGAAGTTAGACAGATAATGGGATGCGACAAATACAAGAATAATCGCCGTCAACATCACGATCACAAAGATCTTTTCTAACTGATGAATACGGGCAAACGCTTCTTTCTCTGGAAGCTCGACGACCAGTGCCCAAGTCGCATATTTGAGCTCAATTGGAGTATATGCAGCGATGATCGCTTGATCCTGAGCGTTGTCGAAGGTGCCAACGGCCGTTTCTCCTGCCAGAGCTTTATCAACAACATCTAAACTCAGATTAATCGACTCTTGTGAATGGGCAAGGCTACGTGGCAGATGATCATCGCCGACAAGCAAGGTTTGAATATTCGAACTCTTGTTGAGATCGGCAATAAGCTTAGTAATACCATTGATGGGTAGTCTAAACATGGCGTAACTGTGTAGGTAGCCCTGTTGAACGATAGGTGCGCCTAACCATGCGGTCTGTTTACCATTTTCGTCTTTAAAGTCAGAAACGATAACCGGCGTGTAGTCTTCGTTGGATTTGCGTTTGTCTTTTACGTCCTTTTCCAGGCGTTGAAAGGTTTTGCCGAGGTTTGCATCTTTGTACTTACCTGTCAGCAAGTTGGTGCCGTAGTCATCGCGCTTAAAAACTGAATAAGCGATGTTGCCGTTAATGTCGACCAATAAAATGTCGTCAAAATCAGAACGCTTAAGCAGCTCCAAATAAGAGTTGTGGTAGCGCTTGTGAAGTAGACGATAGCGCTCGCTGCCAATAAAGCTGCTGGATTCAGGGAGAATCGATGTTTTGATTTGATCGCCCGATCCTTGAATGTAGCGTTGCTGCGCATTAGCGCGTGCTTCGTCAATGTCTAAGCCGAGGCGTTGGAATGCATTGATCAAACCATAGAATCGTCCGCCACTGGCATTGGCAAGCTCTGAGCGAACAAAACCCATCACTTGGGATTCTTGAGCTTGTAGGTAATCGACAATTTGCTGCTGTTTAGTATCACGGACGGAAACAAGGTGCGAAGTACTTTGTTCCTGAAGATCCTGACTGTGCGATTGGAGGAAAAATATCGCGATAAGTGTTACTGGGGTAATACTAAGGACAAGAAATGCCAGCATTAGGGTATTTTGAAGGCGCTTAAACTTCTGCTTACGATAGAATCTAAACATAAATTGGGTACTACTTTCCTTTGATGTACTGCTTGAAAGGGATGAAAACAAGTACAGAGAATAGAATTAACGGGTTCCAATTTAACGAAATTAACGAGTTTTTTTACTTTGACAAGTAAGTGGTATTTAAAGCGTGTGCAAAAGCTCATTTTTATGGGCTTTTGATAGAAATATGAACAGATAGCGCAGATATTGACCCTGCGCTGTGTTAGATAGGCTATTTGCTTGCGTGATAGATCGCGAATTTGGTGGTCTTATTTAGAGTCGCGCATTTTCCAAAAGCTTGCTCAATAATTGGAATGTATTTTAAAAAACTGTTCGCAACAATAATCATCTCACCAGAACGCTTCATGTGGTTAGGAGCCTGAGCAAGTAAGGTTTCAGTCGCACTGTAGCTTGTATCCAAACCAGAATGGAATGGTGGATTACTGATGATGAATTGGTAATCTATTGATGTGTCAGAGTAGACATCCGAGGCGAAGACATTACCTGTTAAACCATTCGCTTCTAGCGTTGCTTGGCTAGACGCCACGGCAAATGCACTGATGTCGCACATTTCCAGTTCTATATCAGGGTGACGAGATGCCATTACTGCGCCCAATACGCCTGCACCACAACCGAAATCCAGTACTTTACCTTTTAGTTTTGGCAGGGTATCAAGTAATAGTTGGCTACCTACATCAAATTGACCATGACTGAAGACGCCTGGAAGACTTTTCACGGTTAGTGATTGTTCACCAATGTTAACCGTGTAGGTTTTAAACCACTCTTGCAGGTTGAAGGCTGGTGGTTGCTCGAAGCATTGACCCCAGTAGAAAGAACAACGACGTGCTGAATCGTATTTCACGACTTTGCCGTAAGGAGTGAACATCTTCTCGATACTTTTAACACCAGAACGATTTTCGCCAACTACGACAATCTCGGTATCTTTACCTAGCTTGGCAAATAACATCGCCAGCAGAAATTCCGCTTCCGCTTTGGCCTTTGGCCAGTACAGCATCACTAAGTCGGCTTTGGTCTCTTCGGTAAACTCCGCACCATAAAAACGTTGAATGGTGTTGCAGCCTTCTAATTGACGGTAGTAGCTGTAATTAGAAGTAAACACGGTGACTGATTCACAATGTTTCGCTAATTCAACAGGGAATAAGTCTTCAGCCTCACCGGCAACTAAAACATGTTTGCCTTCAAAGTAGGCAAGTTGGCGCTCAGCAATTTGGCTTGGGGCAATATAAGCTGACATAGGACACTCTATTGAATCGTTAGCAAAAAATGAGGGCGGATTTTCGCATAATCCGCCCAAAGCTTGAAGTGTTTAATACGGGTTCGGCAACCAAGTTGCTGAACAGTTGATTAACTCTTGTCTTGCTGGTTTAAAAAGTCTTTAAACTCTTCATCGTAAATATTGAAAAGAACGATAGTAATAGCGAAGATCAGTGGGCCGTAGATAAGACCAATGAGGCCAAACAGTTGAATACCACCCAACAGTGAGAAGAAGATCATTAGCGTATTCATGCCTGCACTGCCTTGCATCAGCAGCGGGCGCAGTAGGTTGTCAATTGAGCCAACAATCGCGACACAGTAAACCGTTAGGAAAATTGCCCACGTGGTATCACCGGTTAGGAATAAGTAGGTTGCGGCTGGGATCCAGATTAGAGCGGTACCGACCACTGGGATGAAAGAGGCAAAGCCCATCATAGTGCCCCAGAACAACCCAGGGAAACCAGCAATCCACATACCTAAACCACCCGCAAAACCTTGCGCTATTGCGGTTAAGAATGAGCCCATAACGGCAGACTTAGAAACTTGCTCAATCTCAGTTAGGAGCTTGTCTTCTTGGCTACGAGATAGCGGAAGAATATGACGAACCACACTGATGATTTTGTCGTGATCTCTTAATAAGAAGAACAGAACAAACAGCATCAAGAAGAAATCCATTAAGAAGTTGGTCGCATCACCAAGGATTTTCGCACTGATACCAACCAGTTTAGAACCAAAACTTGTCGCGAATTCTCCGACTTTCTGTGCGATGGCTTGGGGCTCAATGTTGTCGAAGGGCAGGTAGTCATTTACAAACGACAGCGCTTTGACCACGAGTGGGTGTGCAAACAAAGTCTGAATACCGCCGTGTGTCACCCATTGGTAGGTGTTCTGAGAGAACAGAGAGCCTTGCTGCACGATGGCTGCAAATACTGCCAATAAAGGGATAACAATAATGAAAGTCAGGATCACACAAGAAAGTAGAGAGACTACTTTCTCTTTATTCGGTATCTTCTTTTCAAGCCATTCGTGAATTGGAAACATCAGCAACGAGATGATGAATGCCATTACTATGGAATTTACATAAGGCTCGATAAGCAAGTAACAAGCATAAGCCGCCGCAAGCAGGGCAACGATGATCACCCAGTGGCTGGTATTGATTTTGAGTTTTTCTGACACGTTAATGGTCTCTATATTTGCGTTCTGAGTTTATAATGGCTGCAAAACAGAGAGTTAGCAATGAGGAGTTTTGATAATGGGATGCTGTAATAAAGATAAGAAATGCCAAGACGAAGAACAGCAAATAAAAAAAGAGATCCCTTGGTTCAGAATGTTCCTAGGTACGCTGATGTTGTTGGTTTTTCTTTTCTGGGAACGTTAGACGTTTTTAGTTCAGTTTTAGCCTTAATCGAAGGGTAAATAATCTGTCATATTTGTGGTTAACGAGCGTGATGTATTAAAAAGGGCTGCATCTAATGCAGCCCTAAATTCAATCGGTTAGCGACTTATAAAGTGCTTTCGATTATTTGCTTTCAACAGCAATGATCGCAAGAGAGCGGTCAGCAGCTTCTAGTGTGGCATCCAGTTCTTTTGAACCATGAGCAAGAGAAGTAAAGCTTGCTTCGAATGCTGAAGGTGCAAGGTAAACACCGTGATCTAACATTAGATGGAAGAAGCGCTTGAAGCGTTCTACATCACACTTAGTTACATCTTCGTAGCACGTTACCGTTTCTTGGTCTGTGAAGAAGAAACCAAACATACCGCCAACTTGGTGAACTAGCATAGGGATGCCGTGCTTGTCAGCAAGTTGCTTGAAGCCATTTGCCAACTGCTTAGTTTTAGACGCTAGACGCTTTTCGTTGCCTTCTTCTCTTAGAAGATTCAAACATGCGTAGCCAGCAGCCATTGCAACAGGGTTACCTGAAAGCGTACCTGCTTGGTAAACAGGCCCCGTTGGTGCGATGTATTGCATCACGTCTTTACGACCACCAAAAGCACCCACTGGCATGCCGCCGCCAATCACTTTACCAAGACACGTTAAGTCTGGCTTGATGTTGTAGTAAGCCTGAGCACAACCTTCAGCAACGCGGAAACCTGTCATTACTTCATCAAAGATTAGCAATGCACCTTCTTGATCACAGATCTCACGTAGACCTTCGTGGAAGCCTTCTATTGGTGGGATACAGTTCATGTTGCCCGCGACAGGCTCAACGATGATACACGCGATCTCACCTTTGTTTGCTGCGAAGATTTCACGTACTGAATCTAGATTATTGAACGTTGCAGTTAGCGTTAGTTTCGCAAAATCAGCCGGTACGCCTGGAGAGCTTGGTTGACCTAAAGTCAGTGCGCCAGAACCTGCTTTTACAAGTAGGCTGTCTGCGTGACCGTGGTAACAACCTTCAAACTTAAGGATTTTGTCACGACCAGTAAAGCCACGAGCGAGACGAATCGCACTCATTGTTGCTTCTGTACCTGAGCTCACCATACGCAGCTGTTCCATTGATGGAACCATCTCAGATACAAGTTCAGCCATCTTGATTTCAGTTTCGGTTGGAGCACCAAAGCTAAGGCCGCGTTGAGCTGCTGCAATAACAGCGTCACGAATAACAACGTGGTTGTGACCAAGGATCATTGGACCCCAAGAGCCAACGTAATCGATATATGCTTTACCATCAGCATCAAAAATAAGTGGGCCATCAGCGCGTTCAACGAAGATAGGAGAACCACCTACGCCATTGAATGCACGAACTGGAGAGTTTACGCCACCAGGAATAGTTTGCTGTGCTTTTTCGTACAGCTCTGCTGATTTGGTCATTGATATATCCTCTTTTGACTGTCGGACCAATTGGCACGCATTGTACCTATCCGGAATCCAACTAGGAATGCCTTCGCTGATATAATCACCCGAATCTGGTTGTTTTGTGTGGTTACGCGTTTTAATTGTCAGATATTAGCGAGTTTACAGCAGTAAAAGGAACGATCCTGTGGTGAATACTTGAACGTTTCAGTCAGGTATTAGATAATCACCAGAATATAAGAAAATACTCAACAACTATGGTCTCGATTTAGATTTGTATCATGTTGTTTTTGACACAGGTAAGAGAGGTTGTCGTGAGCGAAGTAAATATCCCATTGTCCTTTTCTGATGCAGCAGCTACCCGCGTACAAACGCTAATTGCTGAAGAAGAAAACCCAGAGCTAAAACTGCGTGTATACATTACAGGCGGCGGTTGTAGTGGCTTCCAGTACGGCTTCACATTTGATGAAAAAGTAAATGATGGCGACACTACCATTGTAAATAGCGGTGTGACGCTGGTTGTTGACCCAATGAGCCTACAGTACTTAATGGGCGGCATGGTTGATTACACTGAAGGCCTAGAAGGCGCACGTTTCTTTGTGAACAACCCGAACGCGACAACAACATGTGGTTGTGGCGCATCATTTAGCGTTTAGCGTGCACTGAAAGGTAGCTTGAACGGAAAGCTACATTAGAAATATTTTAAACGCCGAGCCAATGCTCGGTGTTTTTGTTTGTAAAAAATACACCATACAAAACAGACAGTAAGTCGACTTATTCTAGGCATGTACGCCAAGGTTATTTTGGGTGATTATGCTTAAGCTCCACTTTATTCATTTGCTTTATAGTAAACGCCATATTTTTTAAACTGTCGATAGCGTCCAACTTCGTTGGGTGTGGGTCTGTTAAAGTTACCTCTGTGCATCAGGATGTTGCATATGACGGTGTTAAGCTAATTAGCGCGCCTTAATCACATCGGACAAAAGGATTTGCTATGCCCACTCTATTTTCTAACTCTCCATTTTTTCAGAAACTGAAGCAGCCGTGGTTGGTTTCTCTGGTTCTAGTTGTACTGTTGTCGATTTGGCTTGGTTTAGGAGTGGGGCAAGCGAAAGAGTCGCCAGCAAAAAAAGCGACAGAAATTCCGTTGGCTAAGGTTTCCTTTCAAACATTCACTTCATCCCCCACCTTTAAAACCATAGATCTTTATGGTCGCACAGCACCCGATAGGCATGCTCGATTGGGAGCGGAAGTTGCGGGCAAGATTGTTAGGTTGAACGTTGTAAAAGGCGATGCGGTTAAAGTAGGGCAGGCCATTGCTCAGATAGATAAAGGTGACTTAGAGATTCAGCTAGAGCGAGCTTCGGCTTTATATCGATTGAAGCAGAAAGAATTTCAGGCGGCGCAGTCGCTGAAAAAAAGAGGCCTGCAAGGCGAGATAGCCTACACCACAGCTGAGGCTTCGTTAACTGAAGCGAAGGCTATGAAGCGTAATGCTGAACTGGTTCTAAAAAATACAGTCATCACATCGCCTTTCTCCGGTGTGGTTCAAGACTTGATGGTTGAGCTTGGAGATTTCGTAGGCGTCGGCGATCCGGTTGCTGGCGTGATTGATCTTGACCCTTTGGTTATTGAGGCCGATGTCAGTGAGCGTCATATCCAGCATTTGTTAGTCAATCAATCTGCTTTGGTTCGTCTGTTAGGGCGAGAAGAAGCGGAAGGTCGTTTACGTTATGTTTCACGAATCTCTTCTGCTTCCACTAATACCTTCCCAATAGAGATTGAAATCGATAACTCCAAAGGCCTGTTACCTGCCGGTGTCAGTGCTGAAGTAACACTCAACCTAGAAACAAGTGATGCTATCAAGATAACACCTGCGATGCTGGCACTGGATGAGGTCGGTAATCTTGGGGTCAAAACTTTGGTTTCAGCCGATGACTCACCAACCGTGAAATTTATAGGTATTCAGCTAGTAAAGGCAGAACAAGATGGAGTTTGGCTCACAGGGTTAGGTCAGCGAGTTGATATTATAACTGTAGGCCAAGGGTTTGTGCGTGATGGTGATTCGGTGATTGCTGTTGAGCAAGGTGTTGAACTCTCTAACGTAACTGCAGAGTAGGAGATAACCGATGTATTCAATTATTGATGCAGCCTTGTCTCGCGCTCGAACAATGCTCTCTCTTTTGGCACTCATATTGGTCGCAGGTGTTGTTACCTATATCACGATCCCCAAAGAATCGAGCCCCGACATTACCATCCCGATTATCTACGTTTCTGTTGGGCACCAAGGTATTTCGCCAACCGATGCAGAACGCTTATTGGTTAGACCGATAGAACAAGAGCTGAGGTCGATTGAAGGCGTAAAAGAGATGACCGCAACCGCAGCAGAAGGCCACGCCTCAGTTGTGTTGGAGTTTAATGTTGGCGTTGATCTCACCAAAGCGATGGCTGATGTGCGTGATGCTGTCGATTTAGCCAAACCAAAATTACCAGAAGACAGTGATGAGCCGACCGTGAATGAGGTGACGCTCGCGTCTGAGCAGCCAGTGTTGTCAGTTGTTCTGTTTGGTACCGTTCCTGAGCGCACCATAGTGCAAATTGCTCGAGAGCTTGGGGATAAGCTCGAAAGCTATCGCCAAATTCTAGAGGTCGATATTGCAGGCGATCGCGATGACATTGTTGAGATCATTGTCGATCCGCTGTTGATGGAGAGCTACAGCCTAGATCAAGCGGATATCTATAACTTGATCGCTTTAAATAACCGAGTGGTTGCGGCAGGTTTTGTAGATACGGGTTATGGGCGTTTCTCTGTCAAAGTTCCTTCGGTGTTTAACTCTCTAAAAGACGTGCTTGAGCTACCAATTAAAGTGGATGGTAAACAGGTTGTAACCTTTGGTGATGTGGCCACGGTTCGTCGAGCGTTTCGAGATCCTGAAAGCTTTGCCCGTTTAGATGGTAAATCTGCGGTGGTCTTGGATATCAAGAAGCGTGCGGGTGAAAATATCATCGAAACCGTAGAGTTAGTTAAAGCGGTTATGGCTGGTGCTCAACAACAAGCGGAATGGCCCAATAACTTATTGGTTAAATACACCTGGGATGAATCTAAAGATGTGAAGATCATGCTCAACGATCTTCAAAACAATATCTTGTCCGCCATCATTTTAGTGGTGATCGTTATCATCGCCATTCTTGGTGTTCGAACCGCGTTATTGGTTGGAATTTCAATACCTGGATCATTCCTCACGGGATTGTTGGTGTTGTCTGTGTTTGGTCTAACCGTCAACATTGTGGTTCTGTTCTCTTTGATCATGGCCGTTGGTATGTTGGTCGACGGCGCGATTGTTGTTACCGAGTTTGCCGATAGGCGAATGCAAGAAGGTGAAGGTAGAAAAGAAGCTTACCGAGACGCAGCGAAACGGATGGCATGGCCGATAACCGCATCGACAGCGACAACCTTAGCTGCATTTGCTCCGTTACTGTTTTGGCCGGATGTGACAGGCGAATTCATGAAGTTTCTGCCACTAACACTGATTGCAACGCTAACCGCTTCATTGATTATGGCGTTGTTGTTTGTACCTGTATTAGGTGGCTTGATTGGCAAACCTCAATACGTATCGCCCAAGAGCCAAGCTCGAATGGTGGCACTGCATAATGGTGATTTTTCACAAGCAACGGGCTTAACCAAGGCGTATTACCACACGCTTTCGATTGCGATTAAGCATCCCTTTAAGATTCTGTTCAGTGCGATATTGCTCGCGGTTGCAGTTGGTTTTACTTACTCCAAAGCGGGCCTAGGTGCAGAGTTCTTCCCTGAGGTTGATCCACCATTCTTTAATGTCAAAGTTCGCTCACATGGTGATCTTTCTATTCAAGAAAAAGATGACATCATGCGCGATATTGAGCAAATGATGCTTAATCATGATGAGTTCGATACTGTTTACACACGCACGGGGGGGGACGACCAGATTGGCTTGATCTCGATTACTCCTGTTGATTGGCAATATCGTCGTAGTGTTAAAGCGATTATTGATGAATTAAAGGTGCAAACCGATCAATACGCTGGTGTTGAGATTGAATATAAGTTTCCAGATGCAGGGCCTCCGGTTGAAAATGATTTAGTGATTGAGCTGTCAGCAACAACACCAGAACAGCTGAATCAGGCTGCAAAAATTGTAAGAAACTGGGCGGATGGTAATCAAGCTCTGACTAACATCAGTGATACAGCAAGCAAAGATGGCATTGATTGGAAAGTGGATATTCGCCGAGACGATGCCGCACGCTTTTCCGCTGATGCGACCTTGGTGGGTAATACCGTTCAATTCGTTACCAATGGTCTCAAGATTGGTGATTACCTGCCTGATGACTCATCAGAAGAGGTCGATATCTTGGTGCGTTACCCTAATGATAAAAGAGATATCGGACGCTTTGACCAGTTGAGAGTCAAAACACCTGCTGGCTTGGTGCCGATCACCAACTTTGCTCAGATTGTTCCCGACCACAAGCAAGATACGATTAAACGCCTCGATGGTAAGCGCGTAGTGAACATCATGGCGGATATGGAAGAGGGCTATAACCTTGCCCTCGAACTGCCAAAGATTGAGCAAGCGTTAAGTGAATTGGGGCTACCTAGTAGCGTAGAATTTCGTATCCGTGGTCAAAATGAAGAGCAAGAAAACTCTTCTGCCTTCTTACAAAGTGCATTCATGGTTGCACTGGCGGTAATGGCGTTGATTTTGATTACTCAGTTTAATAGTTTCTATCAAGCATTCCTGATTCTGAGTGCGGTGCTGTTCTCTACGGTTGGTGTGTTTGTTGGTCTGCTTATCTTCCAACGTCCGTTTGGTATCGTGATGTCCGGTATTGGGGTGATTGCACTGGCAGGTATAGTCGTGAACAACAATATCGTGCTGATTGATACCTATAATCAACTAATCAAAAGAGGCTTAGATAAGCGCGACGCAATTCTAAGAACTGGTGTCCAGCGTTTAAGGCCAGTGATGCTGACGACCGTGACTACGATCTTAGGCTTGATGCCGATGGTATTAGAGATGAACATTGACCTGATTAACCAAAAAATAGAGTTTGGCGCGCCGAGTACCCAATGGTGGTCGCAACTCGCTACGGCGATTGCGGGAGGGTTGGCATTTGCAACGGTACTAACCTTGGTGCTGACGCCTTGTCTATTAATGCTAGGGCGAGATAAGA
The DNA here is from genome assembly GCF_041439295.1 of Vibrio sp. 1F253. NCBI lineage: Bacteria > Pseudomonadati > Pseudomonadota > Gammaproteobacteria > Vibrionales > Vibrionaceae > Vibrio > Vibrio sp. 1F253. The sequence continues at coordinate 90,957 of NZ_JBGONU010000008.1, forward strand.
AGCCTGAAAAATAGTAGATACAGTGGTTCGATGAACATAAAAAAGAGCGCCTTGGTGGGCGCTCTTTTCGTTGGTTTATAGGGCTCTTAACCTAATTGGTATCTAGTTGCCTAATTAGTCGCTAGTAACTGGCCGTATCGCTCAAGGTTATTCAGTCGAATCTCTGAGTTGGCAATAAAGGTTGCTTTTGCTTTACCGGTTAACGACTTAGATTGCGGTAATTTCACGGTTCGCGCATTTTTATGTACGCCATTGACCAAGAATTCATAGTGTAAGTGCGGGCCAGTCACACGGCCTGTACCGCCCAAAGTACCAATGGTTTGGCCTTGTTTTACGCGCTGACCTGTTTTCACCATACGTCGCTTCATATGCAAGTATTTAGTGATATAGGTGTTGCTGTGGCGAATGAACACGTAGTTACCATTGAATTGGTTGTAACCCGATTTCTGAACAATACCGTCACCGGCTGCCCAGATAGGTGTGCCAACAGGGGCTGCGTAGTCGGTGCCTCGGTGAGCTCGAACCTTACCGGTTACTGGGTGTTTTCTACGAGGGTTAAAGTTCGATGTTACACGGCGAAAATCAATCGGTGAGCGCAAGAAGGCTTTCTTCATGGCACGACCATTTTCATCGAAGTAGTTGCCGCTTCTATCATCTAATACCGCGGTAAATGAATCACCTTGGTTTTTGAATACTGCCGCCATGATCTTGCCGCGACCAATCACTTCGCCTTCAACGACTTTCTCTTGGTACAAAATCTTAAAGCTGTCGTTGTTGCGAATATCCAACGCAAAGTCGATATCCCAACCGAAGATGCCCGCCAGTTCCATAATTTGGTTTGCAGTTAGGCCTGCATTGACGCCGGCGTTCCAGAAGTTAGACGTGATGTTGGCTTCGGCATAGTTGTATTGGTAGGCCACTTCCTTTTTGTCGAAGCTAGAGGAGAATGAATCGCCAGACTTAGTGATCTTGAAGCTTTCAAACGCACTAAGTTGTCGCTTCAACTGAATAAGGTCGTTGTTTTCATCAAAGCCGAATTGTAATACGTCGCCAGGTCTTAGATTGGACAGCTGCTTCTTAATATCATTATTGGTATTGAGTAGAGTGATCAGTAAACGGTATGAAAGGCCAATACGTTCAAATAAAACAGAGGTGCTTTCGCCAGAGCGAACGGTGTATTTCTCCCATTTGAGTACTGTCGTCGGTGGTGCGTCACTTGAGCTAACAAGTGCTGATGCACTGATCGTCAGTGGGTAGTGTTTTCCAACGACTAAAGCTCCCGTATCGTCACGTAAGCTGTTGACGTCGGGGAGTAAGAAAATAGCGATAAAAATTACGGCACTAAAAAATGCGATAAATGCCCGGTGCAAAATGGGAAGGCGTGCAAAAATAGACAACATGTTCCGGTTCGTTCTGTAAATATTATGAAAATAGACGACGGAATAGTGTAACTGGTTTCAAAATACATCGCTATTCAAGTAAGATGTCTAATTATTATATTTTTGCCAAATCTGTGGGAGTGAACAAGAATGGCGAGTATTGAAGCTGCACTAGCCGAGATCAAACGTGGCGTAGAAGAACTGATTCCAGAAGACGAACTGATTGCGAAACTAAAAGAAGGTCGTCCTTTACGCATTAAACTGGGTGCCGATCCAACCGCTCCAGATATCCACCTAGGCCATACGGTTATCTTTAACAAGCTTCGTGCTTTCCAAGAGCTTGGTCATGAAGTGACGTTCCTTATCGGTGATTTCACAGCAATGGTTGGTGATCCATCAGGTAAGAACTCAACACGTCCACCGCTAAGCCGTGAAGACGTATTGAAGAATGCTGAAACTTACAAAGAGCAAGTATTCAAGATTCTAGATCCTGCGAAAACGCAAATTCGTTTCAACTCTGAGTGGTTATCTGAGCTTGGTGCAGAAGGCATGATTCGTCTTGCTTCTAACCAAACTGTTGCTCGTATGCTTGAGCGTGATGACTTTAAAAAGCGTTACGCTGGTGGTCAACCGATCGCAATCCACGAATTCATGTACCCACTTCTTCAAGGTCACGACTCTGTTGCACTAGAGAGCGATGTTGAGCTTGGCGGTACTGACCAGAAGTTTAACCTTCTTATGGGTCGTGAGCTGCAAAAAGCAGCAGGTCAAAAACCACAAGCGGTACTGATGATGCCACTACTTGTTGGTCTAGACGGCGTTAAGAAGATGTCTAAGTCTGCGCACAACTACATCGGTATCAGCGAAGCACCAAGCGAGATGTTTGGTAAGATCATGTCTATCTCTGACGATCTAATGTGGAGCTACTACGAGCTACTGTCTTTCCGTCCTCTTGAAGAAGTTGCGGAACTGAAAGCTGGCGTTGAGGCGGGCAAAAACCCTCGTGACGTGAAAGTACTTCTTGCTAAAGAGATCATTGCTCGTTTCCACAGCGAAGCAGATGCTGAAGCGGCTGAGCAAGAGTTCGTTAACCGTTTTGCTAAGAACCAAGTTCCTGATGAAATGCCTGAATTTGAATTCGAAGCCGGCCTACCGATTGCGAACGTTCTAAAAGAAGCGGGTCTTGTAAACTCGACTTCTGATGCGATGCGTATGATCAAGCAAGGCGCTGCTAAGCTTGAAGGCGAGAAGATTGAAGACAGCAAGTTTGTACCTGAAGCAGGTACTGCAGTTTACCAAGTAGGTAAGCGTAAGTTTGCTCGTATTACTATTAAGTAATAACACACATCAATAATTGAACAAAAGGCATCCACGGATGCCTTTTTTATTGACACAAAGTTGACGAAGTTTTTGAACGTGCATTGCTACACTATGCGCGCTGTCATATTGACAGTAATTCTGGAGATTTTTATGAACAATACCGACCATCCTCCTAGTTTGAATGGAGAAGAATAACCCGTCTCGGTATTGATCTATTGTCCTGCCGTTCGGGTAGGGTATCTTTGTTTTTCCCCCTCATTCTTTTCCACACACTAGATTCTAACAAGTAGACACATCAGTGCTTTAAGCTCTTGGTGCGCTTAGTTGTATATTCTTGATGTATATAGCTATACGCTCCTGGTGTACACCGCTTTATACTCTCGCGGTACTCTCTATAGGCTACTTGTTTTGATGGTCGTTACCTTTGCCAATCGGGAGATTCGCCATGACGGTAATGAACAACACTTTTTTATCTATTGAAGCTCTGTACTCAGAGCAAGACATCCAAGCTGTATCGAATGCCTTTCAACAGTATGGGCGTGAGCAACAAATTAACCTTTTAAACCGAATGCCACTTGAAGATGCGGTGTTAGTGCTTGGGCAATGCTCTCTTAGTACGATTCAGACTTTACTTAGTGAGCTAGAAGAGCAGGGCTTTGAGAAGCGCTCTCGACATCTAGCTCACCAACTAGGGCTGATCTACTCAGAGGTTGAACCTCAACAAGGTTACCTTTCAACTGGAGTGCTTAGCCATGTTAGGCAGCGTATCGGTTGGATTATTGCCTTAGCACTGCTAGGCATTGTCTCTGGGCTTATCATTGCTCAGTATGAAGACATTCTTAGCCAGCTAGTACTTCTAGCGATCTATATGCCGGTAATCGCTGCCGCGGGTGGCAACACAGGAACACAAGCTGCGACTTTGGTCATTAGAGCCTTAGCCACAGGGGAATTAAAGAAACGCCAGTGGGCCAACGTTCTATGGAAAGAGCTTAGAGTCGCAATTTGCTTAGCTCTTGCGATCGCCTTAGTGATGATTGGCCGAATCTTATTATTCAGTGACAACCAGTCAACGGGTGGTTACGACATTAATATGATTGCTTACGCGATTGCTGTTGCTCTGTTTATTCAAGTGACCATATCAACTGTACTCGGCGGCGGGTTACCGATAGTCGCTCGATTCTTCAAACTTGATCCTGCTGTGTTAGTGAGCCCTGTACTGGCTTCGATAGTGGATATCTCTGGAATGTGGATCTACTTCACTGTGGTTAATTCATTCTTAGGGATCGCTTAGCATTTATAAAAATAGCTAAAAGCACCTTATGAGACAAAAATGGCGCTGAAGATTCAAGATCTTCAGCGCCATTTTTATTGCTTAAGTAGAAGCTTAAACAGAGTTGAACATTACTTAGGTTTGCTCTGTGTTTGACTGAATTCAACTACATCTGTGTAGAAAGCTCGTTCAAACTGGGTGATGGGTGCTTCTACTGGTTTTTCTGGATCTGGTGTGTCAGGAAAGTAATCACGGACAAACTGTACAAATAGAGAGTTTGGTTTTCCCGCTTTATCTAAACCAAAGCCTGCCATGTTGTAGCTCCCATACAAAGAACCACTTTTGGCAATAATGTTGCCTTGGATTGGTGCTTTTCGCATGCTTTGACGGTATTTGAGCGTGCCATCAGTGCCAGATGTAGGCATAGCCTCAATCAGGTTGAGCTGTTTATCGTTCTCCCAGATATAACGAAGCACCTGAGCCATGGTTTGCGAGGTCATGCGATTATTTCTGGATAGCCCTGAACCATCGACCAACTGTGTTTTGCTTAGGTCAATATTGGCTTTGGTCAGTAATATCTGCTTTATCGCTTCAGTGCCGTTATTAAAACTGCCCGGTTGAACATAAAATGTCGCACCCAGCGTTTTAGTTAGATTGTCAGCGATCAGGTTGTCTGATTTCTTGAGCATGATATTGAGCAGTTCGGGAAGTTTCTCTGAGCTGTGACTTGCGATTAACGTGCTTTTGCCTGATTTATCTTTTTTACCAACGACCACATTGCCTTTTACTTCAATTCTCAGTTCTTTAAGAATCGATGTAACGACTTGATAGGTGTAAAGCTCTGGATTTTGAATCGCGAACTTGAGCGGCAGTGGTTTCTTACGCTCAACTAAGCAACCAGAGAGCTTGTAAGTGTTGTCTGGTGTCGTTATGAGCTCCAAGTCGCATTGTGTTGCCTTCTGCCCAGAGCGCGTTACCGTGGCGGCAGTAGTTGTCACGTCTATTGGGTAATGAGCTGGGATATATACGCGTGTTGTACCGTTATCTTTTGTATAAATAGAGGCTTGTGCGCAGTTACTGTCTAAGGTCATTGCACTAGAGGGAGCGCTGTAACAAACGCCTAAAATGTCCCAAGGCCAACCAACCGCTCGTTGATAGCCAGTAAAACCTGAGTTATCGAGGTATAAGTTGCCCTTGATTGTTTTAGATTGCGACTTAGCATATTGATATAAAAGGTTTTTTAGATGCTCTCTTTGTAGTGTTGGGTCACCACTGAATGCGATCACGACATCTTTATTAGAACGCGCAATGCTGGTCGTGTAGTTAAAATTATCTCCTAACTCCAATTTGGCTGCCAAAGCGGTGACTAGCTTTAACGTACTGGCGGGTGGGTAAAAGCCATCGCTATTGGTGTTCAACTCACTCGAATCATCACTCAATGACTTCAGTATCAAGCTTGTGCTACTGCCATCGGGCAGTTTATCTAGAGGGAGGTATTCGAAAGCACTAATTGAATAACTACACAGTGACAAACCACATAGGAGTAAACTGGATAGAAGGCGCATAGAAGATTTTCTTGGATGACTGATGTTTTCAGTATACAGATATAAAAAACGCCCGCTATAGAGCGGGCGTTTTGATTCTCAATTAACTAATTAATCAATTAGATAATCAGAATTAGAAGTCGTAACGTAGACCTAGAGCTAGCTCGTCTTCAGCTTGTGCTGAAGTTGCAGGTAGGTTAGTACCTTCTGTACCGAACTGGTCACCCGCTGAGATTAGGTTGAAGTTGTACGATACGTAGCCACGGAAGTTAGGCTTGAAGTAGTACGTCGCGTCGATTGCGATATTGTCTGCAGACGTTTCGCCATTAGTTTCAGCGTTGTTGTATGTAGATGAGAATACTGTTTGACCTAGAGTGTAAGCCGCTGCTACTTCGTAACCAGTGTAATCACCGTCGTTCTTAGCAACTTGACCATCTGTGAATACACCAGCGAAGTATAGGTCGCCCATAGTGTAAGAACCCGAAAGCATGTATTCGTCTTGAGCTTCATCACCAGAGTATTGGCTTGCGTAACCAGCACCTAGTTTAACGCCAGTTTCACCGATTGCGTAGATACCAGATAGAGAGTAACCATCAGCGCTGTTGTCACTGTATGATGCTACTTTAGCATTCGCGTTACCATTAGCTTCACTAATAACTTTACCTGATGCATCTAGTTCAGTACGGTCAGCAAAACGGTAGCTTGCTTTAACGCTTAGGTCTTGGAATTGACCTTTGTAAGAAAGCATGTTGTCAGCACGGTCAGCAGCATTGATTTTCATTGCTGCAGAGTTACCGTGGTAAGCCATGATATCGGTAAAGTCAGTGATTACGCCTAGAGCGCCGTCGTTTTTACCGTAAGTTACTTCACCGAATGTACCGCCAAGTCCAGCGTAAGCGTAACGGTTAGTTAGGCTGTCGCTGTTTTTGTCAGTGCCTTCGCCGTTTTCAGCAGTTGTGAATTCGCCTTCGTAGAAACCAACACCGTATAGGCCATCTTGGATTTCAACTTGACCTAGAAAGTTAAGACGGATTCGAGAATTGTCTTGAGCGTTACCATCTTTCATAGATAGACGAGCTTCCGCACGGCCACCCATTTCTAGAGAAGTACCGTCTTGGTTGTATAGTTCTGAAGCGTTAGCACCAGTAGCAAGAGCTGCAGCAGATACAGCAAGCGCGATCATAGTCTTGTTCATGTTATTAATTCCTAATTACTGTCCATAAAGGTATTTATCAAGGATTTGAATCCTTTTTGTGTATTGCTCGTATTAATCAAGCTTCATAATCATGCTTAGAACAAAAGCGTGAAACTTGCCAGAACAATCCGTGGGGTACTTTTTAACCCTAAAGTTCCACCATCAGGTAGTAAAATGATATCAATAAAAATTATGCACACCGTTTTATTGAGTTTGTTTCTATCTAAGTCGTTGATTTTGTGTGGTTTTTATAAAAGTGTGATCTGTGTTTATTTGGTTTATTTTTGTTTTTTTTAGATATTTCATCGCCAACTTATTGATGGTGAGGTTATTATTCATTTTTGTGATGTCTGTAATTTAGACCTAGATAAAGCTTTTATAACGCAAAGTGGAATAAAGGTGATTTAGCCATAAAGTTTGTTTACACTAAGCCAAATCGTTTTGTTTCTATCACCCAATAAGTATGTTGGGTGGATTTATGTTGGCCAAAGAAAGCTTTGGCATAGAGGTAAAAAATGGAAAAGGTTCCAATGACAGTACGTGGCGCTCAGCAGCTACGTGACGAATTAGATCGCCTACTTAAGCTACGTCCTATTATTTCAGCAGCTATTGGTGAAGCTCGTGAACTCGGTGACTTGAAAGAGAACGCTGAATACCACGCAGCTCGTGAGGAGCAGGGTATCTGTGAAGCTCAAATTCGAGATATTGAATATAAGCTATCACTGGCTCAGATCATCGATGTAACGCAGATGGATAACACAGGTAAGATTATCTTTGGCACGACAGTGACTTTGATTGACGTAGATACGGATGAAGAATTCCGCTACCAAATCGTTTCTGAAGATGAAGCCGATATCAAAACGGGTCGCATTTCTGTGAAATCCCCAATTGCACGTGGTCTTATCGGTAAGATGGAAGGCGATGAAGTACTGATCTCTACCCCAGGTGGTGATAAAGACTTCGAAATCGACAAAGTAGAATACATCTAATTGAATTTTCTTTGTTTTTGATAAGTAAAAAGGTCGCTAATGCGACCTTTTTCGTTTCTCACGCTACACTAAAAGCTAAGCGCAGTGGCTTCCTTTTAATGAAGTTAGCTTATATTAAGCTCGCTTACTTGCGTGGAATCTCGATTTTACGTGCTTCTGACTGACGGAACAGTACTAGAACTTTACCGATAGTCTGTACTTTCTCAGCTTTAGATTCACGTACAATTGCCTCGATAATCAGTTGCTTAGTCTCACGGTCTTCTGATGCAACTTTAATCTTGATCAGTTCGTGGTGGTCTAGAGCTAATTCGATTTCCGCTAGAACAGCTTCAGTAAGTCCATTTGCGCCCATTAGCACAACAGGTTTTAAACTGTGAGCTAGGCCCTTTAGATGCTGCTTTTGTTTGGTACTTAGGTTCATTACGCGGCCAATTTTATTTAGTATTAGGGTTGAAAAAACCTATTTTAACGCCATCTAAAGCTGAAGACTATAATTTATTCAGCAATTAGTACTTTCCTCCAATTTAGGTATCCAATGAGCAAACAGAAACACTCGGCCAGTTCAGGCCGTTGGTTGAAGGAACACTTCGACGACAAGTACGCAAATGAAGCCAGAAAAAAAGGCTATCGTTCGCGTGCTTATTTCAAAATGGAAGAGATTCAAACGAAAGATAAATTGCTGACTCCAGGGATGACCATTGTGGATTTGGGTGCAGCGCCTGGCGGTTGGTCTCAATATGCTGCTAAGATTATCGGAGACAACGGTCAAATCATTGCGTGTGACTTGTTACCAATGGATCCGATTGCTGGAGTGAGCTTTTTACAAGGCGATTTCCGCGAAGAAGCTGTGCTAGATGCGTTGCTGGAACGTATACAACCAAACATGGTTGATGTCGTGATGTCTGATATGGCACCTAATATAGCAGGCAACAATTCTGTGGATCAGCCAAGAGCTATGTATTTAGTTGAATTAGCTTTGGATATGTGTCGACAAGTTCTAGCTACCAATGGTAGTTTTGTTGTAAAAGTATTCCAAGGCGAAGGGTTTGACCAATATGTTAAGGACGTCCGTGAGATGTTTAAAACAGTCAAAGTTAGAAAACCCGACTCTTCTCGAGCTCGCTCTCGTGAAGTGTTTATCGTAGCAACTGGTTACAAAGGTTAACGATTCTCTTCCAAGAGTGAGAGTTAACAACATGGCTACAGGTTACAAACTGTAGTACCCTACCTTTAATTACAATTAGTTATCGAGAGGCTTACACCTTGAGTGACATGGCAAAAAATTTAATTCTGTGGCTTGTTATCGCGGTAGTGTTGATGTCGGTATTCCAGAGCTTCGGCCCTGGGGAAAGTAACGGCAGAGCAGTAGATTACACCACGTTTGTACAGGAAGTTGGCCAAGGCCAGATTCAAGACGCACAGTTCAATAACAGCGAAATCACTTTCACACGTCGTGGTGGCTCTAAGTATGTAACTTACATGCCTGTTTATGATCAAAAGCTACTTGATGACTTAATTAATCAAAACGTAAAAGTTCAGGGTACACCACCTGAAGAGCAGAGCCTGCTTGGCACTATCTTCATTTCATGGTTCCCAATGATCTTACTGATTGGTGTGTGGATTTTCTTCATGCGTCAAATGCAAGGCGGCGGCGGCGGTAAAGGCGCAATGTCTTTTGGTAAGAGCAAAGCTCGAATGATGAGTGAAGAACAAATCAAAACGATGTTTGCTGATATTGCTGGTTGTGACGAAGCAAAAGAAGACGTGAAAGAGCTTGTGGATTACCTTCGTGACCCAAGCCGCTTCCAAAAGCTTGGTGGTAAGATCCCGACAGGTATCCTGTTGGTCGGTCCTCCTGGTACGGGTAAGACATTGCTTGCAAAAGCGATTGCTGGTGAAGCTAAAGTACCGTTCTTTACTATCTCTGGTTCTGACTTCGTTGAAATGTTTGTTGGTGTTGGTGCATCTCGTGTGCGTGACATGTTCGAACAAGCGAAGAAAGCAGCGCCTTGTATCATCTTTATCGATGAAATCGATGCGGTAGGTCGTCAACGTGGCGCTGGTGTTGGTGGTGGTCACGATGAACGTGAGCAAACACTTAACCAAATGCTGGTTGAGATGGATGGTTTCGAAGGTAACGAAGGTATTATTGTTATCGCTGCGACTAACCGTCCAGACGTACTAGACCCTGCATTACTTCGTCCTGGTCGTTTTGACCGTCAAGTTGTGGTTGGTCTACCTGATGTACGTGGTCGTGAACAGATTCTTAAAGTACACATGCGTAAAGTGCCACTATCAGGTGATGTTGAACCATCTCTGATTGCTCGTGGTACTCCAGGTTTCTCTGGTGCAGACCTTGCGAACCTTGTTAACGAAGCGGCTCTATTTGCTGCTCGTGGTAACAAACGCAATGTATCTATGGTTGAGTTTGAACTTGCGAAAGACAAAATCATGATGGGTGCAGAGCGCCGTTCAATGGTGATGTCTGAGGAAGTGAAAGAGTCAACGGCTTACCACGAAGCAGGTCACGCAATCGTTGGTCGTTTGGTACCTGAACACGATCCAGTGTACAAAGTATCAATCATCCCACGTGGTCGTGCGCTTGGTGTAACTATGTACTTACCTGAGCAAGACCGCGTAAGCATGTCTCGCCAGCATCTAGAATCAATGATCTCTAGCTTGTACGGTGGTCGTCTTGCTGAAGAGCTTATCTACGGTAAAGACAAAGTTTCGACTGGTGCGTCTAACGATATCGAGCGTGCAACTGATATTGCTCGTAAGATGGTTACGCAGTGGGGCTTCTCTGAAAAACTAGGTCCTCTTCTTTATGCTGAAGAAGAAGGCGAAGTTTTCCTAGGTCGCGGCATGAGCCAAGCGAAACATGTTTCTGACGATACAACTAGATTAATCGATGAAGAAATTCGTATTCTTATCGACCGTAACTATGCTCGTGCGAAACAGATTCTTGAAGAGAACATGGATATCATGCACTCGATGAAAGATGCGCTAATGAAGTTTGAAACGATTGATGCAGGTCAGATTGATGACTTGATGGAACGCAAAGACGACATTCGTGAGCCTGCTGGTTGGGGTGACCAGGCGAAAGCAGAACCTGCAAAGGAAGAAGCTAAACCTGAAGCTAAATCAGAAGAGAAAGCCGAAGCCGAGCCAAAAGCTGAAGAGTCGACAGTTGAAGAAGCTAAATCTGAATCAGATGACGCTCAAAACAAAGATTCTTAATCGCTAAGCTATTAATTAAAACCCTGAGTACGCTCAGGGTTTTTCTGTTTCTAGGCCAAGATATTTTTTACCTTTAAGACCCACCTTCCATGATATTAAAAGCACACAATAAAACGCTCGTTTTAGACCGCCCACATGTGATGGGTATCCTCAATGTTACGCCTGACTCTTTCTCTGATGGCGGAAAATTCAATTCATTAGATAATGCTTTACTGCAAGCAGAGCGAATGATTCAGGCTGGCGTTAGCATTATTGATATTGGTGGTGAGTCGACTCGTCCGGGTGCTCCAGAGGTGTCCTTAAAGGAGGAGTTAGCTCGAGTTATCCCGGCGATTAAAGCGATTCGCGCCAAGTTTGATGTTTGGATCTCGATTGATACCAGCAAAGCTGAGGTGATGCGCCAAGCTGTTGAAGCAGGGGCGGATTTGATCAATGATGTACGCGCACTGCAAGAGCCCGGAGCTCTAGAAGTGGCCGCAGAGGCTAATGTACCTATTTGCTTGATGCACATGAAAGGTCAGCCAAGAACCATGCAAGCCAATCCAAGCTACGAAGATGTTCTAACAGATGTCGAAGACTTTTTACAAGAAAGGGTCGAAGCTTGTGAGGCGGTCGGTATATCAAAAGAGCAGCTGATTCTTGACCCTGGTTTTGGTTTTGGTAAAACCATCGAACACAATTACCATTTATTAGCGCACCTTGAAAAGTTTCATACGCTTGGTTTGCCTGTCTTAGCGGGGATGTCGAGAAAATCGATGATCTTTAAGCTACTAGACAAAGTCCCAGCTGACTGCATGGTCGCTAGCGTTACTTGCGCAACAATCGCAGCAATGAAAGGTGCACAAATTATTCGCGTTCACGATGTTGAAGATACATTGGAAGCGATGAAGATAATCGAAGTGATGAATAACAATCACTAATCATAATTAAGGAAAATCAATATGTCTGATAAAAGACGTTACTTCGGCACAGATGGTGTACGTGGAAAAGTGGGCCAGTACCCAATCACACCTGATTTTGTTTTGAAGCTTGGCTGGGCTGCTGGTCGTGTTCTTGCAAAGCAGGGCACAAAGAAAGTGATCATTGGTAAAGATACTCGTATTTCTGGCTACATGCTAGAGTCTGCTTTAGAAGCTGGCTTAGCTGCTGCTGGTCTTCAAGCCACGTTTACGGGGCCAATGCCGACACCGGCTGTTGCCTACCTAACACAAACTTTCCGTGCTGAAGCGGGAATTGTTATCTCTGCATCGCACAACCCCTTCTATGACAACGGCATCAAGTTCTTCTCGTCTGAAGGTACTAAATTGTCGGATGAGATTGAACTCGCCATCGAAGCTGAGCTAGACAAAGATATCGAGTGCGTGGAATCTTCCGAATTAGGTAAAGCGGTACGCCTAAATGATGCAGCAGGCCGTTATATTGAATTTTGTAAAAGTACATTCCCACACAAAATGACGCTAGCGGGTATGAAAATTGTGGTGGATTGCGCGCATGGTGCGACTTACCACATTGCGCCTGCTGTATTTAAAGAGCTGGGTGCTGAGGTTGTTGCGATTGGTGTGGAGCCAAATGGAACTAACATCAACCACGAAGTCGGTGCGACTGATGTGCGCGCTCTGCAAGCTAAAGTGCTTGAAGAAAAAGCGGCGTTAGGTCTTGGCTTTGATGGTGATGGTGACCGCATCATCATGGTTGACGAGCTAGGCAATAAAGTTGATGGTGACCAAATTGCTTACATTATTGCTCGCGATGCACTGCGTCGTGGTGAGTTGAAAGGCGGCGTTGTTGGTACGCTAATGACCAACCTTGGGATGGAAAACGGCCTTAAGCAGTTAGGTATTCCGTTTGTACGTGCTGCTGTCGGCGACCGTTACGTTATGGAACAACTTCTAGCTAAAGGCTGGAAGATCGGTGCTGAGAATTCGGGGCACGTTATCCTATTAGATAAAGTGACGACAGGTGATGCTATCGTTGCTGCTCTGCAAGTATTAGCCTCAGTTGTCGATAGTGAAATGACACTGAATGAGCTTTCTCAAGGTATGACGTTATACCCTCAAGTTCTAGAAAATGTTCGTTTCAGTGGTGATTCAAACCCACTAGAAGCAGAGGCTGTGAAAGCAGCTGTTATTGAAGTCGAGACGGAACTCGGTGAGAAAGGTCGTGTGCTATTACGCAAATCGGGTACTGAGCCACTACTGCGCGTAATGGTCGAAGGTGAAGATGCTGAACTTGTTCAGAGTTCTGCACTGAAAATTGCTGATGCAGTAAAAGCGAATTGCTAATAAAACATTTGCCGTAACATGCAAAGTCGGTCTCACTTGTGGGGGCCGGGTTTTAGTTATGTGATGATTAAAAAGGGGCGCAAATGAGTTTTGTGTCCCTTTTGCCCTTTTTTTGACCACTTGCTTGGTAAAGGCTTATTTTTTAGTAAATTCCCCTTGTCAGTCATCGCCGCATTCGCTAGTATTGCTCGGCCTTCAGTTAGGAGGTCGCTAGCCTTGTTCTTAAAAATAGTTTTTTGAACGGCGCTGGCTCAACAATTAGGAACATAGGTGGAAAAATGTTTACAGTTCTACTTGTGATTTACCTGTTGGCAGCGCTTGGTGTAATTGGCCTAGTGTTGATTCAACAAGGTAAAGGCGCAGATATGGGAGCCTCTTTCGGTGCTGGCGCTTCAAACACTGTGTTTGGTGCTGGTGGCTCAGGAAATTTCCTTACCCGAATGACTGCAATTTTTGCAACTACATTTTTTATCCTTAGCTTAGTGCTTGGTAATATGTCTACACATAAAACTGAGTCACAATGGATTGACCCGACCCAAGGTCAGGTGATTCAACAAGCTGAAGATGCAGTGAGTGAAGTTCCGGCGCAAGGCGACGAAATTCCACAATAATCTGTAAAGATTTGATGCCGAGATGGTGAAATTGGTAGACACGCTAGCATGAGGTGCTAGTGCCTTAAGGTGTGAGGGTTCGAGTCCCTCTCTCGGCACCATGTTTACAAACTTGTAAAACATCTTGTTGGGCGTATAATGCTCACAAGTCGGACGCGGGATGGAGCAGTTTGGTAGCTCGTCGGGCTCATAACCCGAAGGTCGTCGGTTCAAATCCGGCTCCCGCAACCAATTTCAATGCTATTATATAGCTTGTATTGGTAGCAAGTTTGCACAGTGTGAACCTCACTGTGAGTTAAGTGTGATATCAAATATGATGACACTTAACATATAAGGGTCCAGCAACAAAAACCCCGGCTTATACGGGGTTTTTTGTTATCTAAGCATTTATAAATGCATTTAGATGATAATGTTTGCTTGGAATTTAAATTGGGCTTTGAGCCCTTTTTTTGTTTCTGGAGTGGTTAAATGACTGGTTTAGAAAGACAACTTACTGAAATGCTTGACGCTCCAGTAGCAGCATCGGGTTATGAGTTAGTTGGATTAGAATTTATTCGTGCTGGTGAGCACTCAACGCTACGCATTTACATCGATTCACCAAATGGTATCAATGTAGATGATTGCTCTGAAGTTAGTCACCAAGTAAGTGCCGTAATGGACGTTGAAGATCCAATTTCAGTGGCTTATAACCTTGAAGTGTCTTCACCAGGTTTAGAGAGACCACTGTTCAAAGCTGAGCATTACCAACAATTTATTGGTCACGAGGTAAGCATCGTTTTGAAAATGGCTGTCGGCAACCGTCGTAAATGGAAAGGTGATATCCAATCTATCGAAGGCGAGACAGTGAAAGTATTAGTTGAAGGACAAGAAGAAGAATTCGTCCTGAGCAATATTGCGAAAGCTAACCTGATCCCTAAATTTTAGTTCTCCTAGAGAGAAGAGCTTAAGAGGCTAGATTAATGAACAAAGAAATTTTGGCGGTAGTAGAAGCTGTTTCTAATGAGAAAGCAGTTCCTCGTGAGCGTATTTTTGAAGCGCTTGAAATCGCGCTTGCAACGGCAACAAAAAAGAAAAGCGAACTAGAAATCGAAGTTCGTGTTGAGATTGACCGTAAAACGGGTAATTTCGAAACTTTCCGCCGTTGGGAAGCTGTTGAGGAAGTTGAATTCCCAACAAAAGAAATCTCTATTGAAGCTGCAAAGTACGATGATCCAGAGATCGAACTTGGCGGTTTCATTGAAGATGATATCGAATCAGTAACGTTTGACCGTATTACGACTCAAACAGCTAAGCAAGTTATCGTACAGAAAGTACGTGAAGCTGAACGCGCTCAAATCGTTGAACAGTTTATTGATAACGAAGGCGAGCTAGTCACTGGCGCAGTTAAGAAAGTTAACCGTGACACAGTGATTCTAGATCTAGGTAACAACGCTGAAGCGGTAATCCTTCGTGATGACCAACTTCCTCGTGAAAACTTCCGTCCAGGTGACCGTGTTCGTGGTCTTCTATACGCAGTTAAGCCAGAAGCTCGTGGCTTCCAGCTTTTTGTTACTCGTTCTAAACCAGAAATGCTAGCTGAACTATTCCGTGTTGAAGTGCCTGAGATTGGTGAAGAGCTAATTGAACTTAAAGGTGCTGCACGTGACGCTGGTTCTCGTGCTAAAATCGCCGTTAAAACAAACGACAAACGTATTGACCCTGTTGGTGCGTGTGTTGGTATGCGTGGCGCACGTGTACAAGCTGTATCTAACGACCTTGGCGGTGAGCGTATCGATATCGTGCTTTGGGATGATAATCCGGCGCAATTCGTTATCAATGCAATGGCTCCTGCTGATGTTGCTTCTATCATCGTTGATGAAGATACGCACTCAATGGACATCGCGGTTGAAGCTGACAACCTAGCGCAAGCTATCGGTCGTAGCGGTCAAAACGTACGTCTAGCGTCTCAACTTACTGGTTGGGAACTGAACGTAATGACTGTTGCTGATCTAGAGAAGAAGCACCAAGAAGAAGCTGTTGCTTCTATTGAAAACTTCATGAAGCACCTAGATATCGAAGAAGACTTTGCTCAAATGCTTGTTGAAGAAGGCTTCTCTACGCTTGAAGAAGTAGCCTACGTTCCTGTGAACGAGCTTCTTGAAGTAGATGGTCTAGATGAAGGTATCGTTGAAGAATTGCGTAACCGCGCGAAAGACGCACTGACAACTCTAGCGCTAGCGAAAGAAGAAACTTTCGATGGTGTTGAGCCAGCTGAAGACCTACTTGCACTTGAAGGTCTTGAGCGTGAAATGGCTTACAAGCTAGCAGCAAAAGGCGTTGCGACATTGGAAGACCTAGCTGACCAAGGCGTTGATGAACTAGAAGGCATCGAAGACCTAACTGCAGAGCGTGCAGGCGAGCTAATTATGGCTGCGCGTAACATCTGTTGGTTCGGCGACGAAGAATAATTCAGCAAGGAGAGAGAGCGGTATGACACAATTAACAGTTAAAGCACTGAGTGAAGAGATTGGTACGCCAGTTGACCGCTTAATTGAACAACTTGCTGATGCAGGCATGAAGAAAGCAGGGTCGGACCAAGTGACTGATTCAGAGAAGCAAACATTGCTAACGCACCTTAAAAAGGAGCACGGCGATACTTCTGGTGAAACAGAACCGACTCGTTTAACTCTTCAACGCAAGACCCGCAGCACGCTAAGTGTTGCCGCTGGAGGCGGTAAGAGTAAGGATGTTCAAGTTGAGGTACGTAAAAAGCGTACTTACGTGAAGCGCAGCACTATTGAAGATGAAGCGAAACGTGAAGCTGAGGAAGTAGCTAATCGTGAAGCGGAAGAGAAAGCACAACGCGATGCTGAAGAGCAAGCGAAACGTGATGCTGCAGAGAAAGCACAGCGCGAAGCCGAAGCAAAAGTAACACGTGAAGCGGATGCAAAACGTGAAGCTGAAGAGAAGGCTCAACGCGCACAAGCTGAAAAGGCTAAAAAAGACATGAATTCAAAAAACGCAGACGCTAACGCACAAGCGAAAAAAGAAGCGGATGAACTTAAAGCTCGTCAAGAGCAAGAAGCAACTCGTAAAGCCGAAGCTGAAGCAGCTAAGCTTGTTGAAGAAGCTCGTAAGTTAGCAGAAGAGAACCAAGAACGTTGGTCTGAAGAAGAGAAGAAGAAGAAAGAGCAAGAGAAATCTGCGGATTACCATGTGACGACTTCTACTTACGCTCGTGAAGCTGAAGATGCGGCAGACAAAAAAGATGAGAAAGCACCTCGTCGTCGCAAGAAGAAACCAGCTCCAGCAACTCAACCTGGCAATAACCGTGGTGGTCGTAACCAACGTGGTCGTGGCGGTAAAGGTAAGCTTGCTAAACCAACTTCAATGCAGCAAGGCTTCGATAAGTCAGCGACTGTTGCAAAATCTGACGTTGCTATCGGCGAAACTATCGTTGTTTCTGAACTGGCTAGCAAAATGTCAGTTAAAGCAACTGAAGTTATCAAAGTAATGATGAAGATGGGCGCTATGGCGACTATCAACCAAGTGATCGACCAAGAAACAGCACAACTTGTTGCTGAAGAAATGGGTCACAAGGTAATCCTACGTAAAGAAAACGAACTTGAAGAAGCAGTACTAGCTGACCGTGATAGCGATGCTATCGCTGAAGGTCGTGCTCCTGTTGTTACTATCATGGGTCACGTCGACCACGGTAAAACTTCAACACTTGACTACATTCGTAAAGCACACGTTGCTTCTGGCGAAGCTGGCGGTATCACGCAGCACATTGGTGCTTACCACGTAGATACTGACAACGGCATGATCACGTTCCTTGATACTCCTGGACACGCGGCCTTTACTGCTATGCGTGCTCGTGGTGCTCAAGCGACAGATATCGTTGTACTTGTTGTTGCTGCAGACGATGGCGTAATGCCACAAACAATCGAAGCAATCCAGCACGCGAAAGCGGCAGGCGTTCCTCTGATTGTTGCTGTGAACAAGATCGACAAAGAGG
This sequence comes from Vibrio sp. 1F253, assembly GCF_041439295.1. Lineage (NCBI taxonomy): Bacteria > Pseudomonadati > Pseudomonadota > Gammaproteobacteria > Vibrionales > Vibrionaceae > Vibrio > Vibrio sp. 1F253. The sequence continues at coordinate 108,784 of NZ_JBGONU010000008.1, forward strand.
GTGCAAACCCAGACAACGTTAAGAATGAGCTAGCTCAATACGACGTTATCCCTGAAGAATGGGGCGGTGAGAACATCTTCGTTCACATCTCTGCAAAACAGGGTACAAACATTGATGGTCTTCTAGAGTCTATCCTTCTTCAGTCTGAAGTTCTTGAGCTTACAGCGGTTAAAGAAGGCATGGCATCTGGTGTTGTTGTTGAATCTCGTCTTGATAAAGGTCGCGGTCCAGTTGCAACAGTGCTAGTACAGTCTGGTACTCTAAACAAAGGCGATATCGTTCTTTGTGGTCAAGAGTACGGCCGTGTTCGTGCAATGCGTGATGAAAACGGTAAAGACATCGAAACTGCAGGTCCATCTATCCCTGTAGAAATTCTAGGTCTTTCTGGCGTTCCTGCTTCAGGTGATGAAGCGACTGTTGTACGTGATGAGCGTAAAGCTCGTGAAGTTGCAAACTACCGTCAAGGTAAATTCCGTGATGTTAAACTAGCTCGCCAACAAAAAGCGAAACTAGAGAACATGTTCGCGAACATGACGGCAGGCGAAGTTGCTGAACTTAACGTTGTACTTAAAGCTGACGTTCAAGGTTCTGTAGAAGCGATTGCTGACTCTCTACTGAAACTGTCAACTGACGAAGTTAAAGTGAACATCGTAGGTTCTGGTGTTGGTGGTATTACTGAAACTGACGCAACACTTGCTGCAGCTTCTAACGCTATCATCCTTGGTTTCAACGTTCGTGCTGACGCAACTGCGCGTAATACAGTTCAGAACGAAAACCTAGATCTACGTTACTACTCAATCATCTACCAACTAATTGACGAAGTGAAACAGGCAATGGGCGGTATGCTTGCTCCTGAATTCCGTCAAGAAATCATTGGTCTTGCACAAGTACGTGACGTATTTAAGTCGCCTAAACTTGGTGCAATCGCTGGTTGTATCGTTACTGAAGGTACGATTAAGCGTAGCAACCCAATCCGTGTACTTCGTGAAAACGTTGTTATCTACGAAGGTGAACTAGAGTCACTTCGTCGCTTTAAAGATGACGTTCAAGAAGTTAAGAATGGTTACGAGTGTGGTGTTGGCGTTAAGAACTACAACGACGTTCGCGTTGGTGACCAGATTGAAGTATTCGAAATCGTTGAGGTTAAACGTACTCTAGACTAATCAGTCTGTACGACTCGACATATTGACTAAGGTTACTAACATTACTAATAAAGGTAATAAGGTAATCGGTTGTTGAATACACCATGGGGGGCTGGTAATTACCAAGCCCCCCATCTTTCTAAGTGAGAAAAGAAAATGTCAAAAGAATTTAGCCGCACACAACGTGTGTCTCAGCAGCTTCAAAAGGAGCTTGCGCTTATCCTACAACGTGAAGTTCGTGACTCACGTATCGGTATGGTAACTATCTCAGACGTAGAAGTGTCTCGTGACCTTGCTTACGCAAAAGTGTTCGTTACTTTCCTATGTATCGGTGAGCAAACACCTGAATCATGTCTTGCTGCTCTTAAAGAGCATGAAGTGCCAGTTCGTAGGGCTCTTGGTAAGCGTATTCGTCACCGTCTAACGCCTGAAGTGCGTTTTACTTACGACAACACACTAGTAGAAGGCATGCGTATGTCTAACTTAGTAAGTGAAGTTTTAAACGACGATAAGCGTAAGCAAGAAGAGTCTGGCCGAACTGACGAAACTCAGTCTAAGGGCGAAGAGTAATGGCTCGCCGTCGTAAAGGTCGCCCTATCAACGGGGTAATTCTGTTAGATAAGCCAACGGGCATTTCGTCTAATGATGCACTGCAAAAAGTAAAACGTATTTACTTTGCAGAGAAGGCAGGGCACACCGGTGCTCTTGATCCTCTTGCGACTGGCATGCTGCCAATTTGTCTTGGTGAAGCAACGAAGTTTTCTCAGTTTCTATTAGATTCTGACAAGCGCTACGTAGTAATCGCTAAGCTTGGTGAGCGTACCAATACTTCTGACTCTGATGGTGAAGTGGTAGAGACACGAGATGTTAACGTGACTCAAGAGCAACTTGAACGCTGCATTGCAAGCTTCAAAGGGGAAACCGACCAGATTCCGTCAATGTTCTCAGCATTGAAGTATCAAGGTAAGCCTTTGTACGAATACGCACGTGCAGGTATCGAGGTGCCTCGTGAATCTCGTAAAATCACTGTTTACTCTATTGAACTGCTTCGCTTTGAAGGTGATGAAGTTGAGATGGAAGTGCATTGTTCAAAAGGCACTTACATCCGCACAATTACCGACGATCTTGGTGAAATGCTAGGTTGTGGTGCCCACGTGACCATGCTTCGCCGTACTGGTGTTGCTAAGTATCCGTACGATCGTATGGTGACTTTGGAGCAGTTGAACGAGATCCTAGAGCAAGCGCAGGCGCAAGAAATTGCACCCAAAGAACTGCTTGATCCACTATTAATGCCAATGGACACAGCCGTTGAAGACTTACCAGAAGTTAACTTAAACGCGGAACTGACTGACCTAGTTCAGCACGGTATGCCCGTTCAGGTTTCTGGTGCGCCAACTGAAGGTACGGTTCGCATGACAAGTGGTGAAGAGAAACTGTTTGTTGGTGTTGCTCAGATTGCTGAAGATGGCCGAGTTGCACCGAAGCGTTTGGTTGTTTTCAGAGATGAAGAGCCACAAGCATAACGCTGAAACCTAGTTAGGTATTGGCGCTTAGCCTGGAAAAGCGAATCAATAATATAGAAAGCGAGCCCTTAATTTTAATGGTTCGCTTTTTTCGTTTTTCATCAGTTCGATTGTTATTGCACCAACTCGTAAACTTCCCTATAATCCTCGGCTCGCGTAGCGGCTGAATCAGAGATTGGCTGCTACAAATATAAACTTACTCTTATCAGGAGAGATTTATGTCTCTGAATGCAGAAACTAAAGCAGCAATCGTTGCAGAATACGCACAATCTGAAGGCGACACAGGTTCACCAGAAGTACAAGTAGCACTACTTACTGCTTCTATCAACCACCTACAAGGTCACTTCAAAGCGCACAAACACGATCACCACAGCCGTCGTGGTCTATTACGTATGGTTTCTAGCCGTCGTAAGCTTCTTGATTACTTGAAAGGCAAAAACCTTACTCGTTACCAAGACCTAATCAAGCGTCTAGGCCTACGTCGCTAATAGCGATGTCTGCAAAGACAGTTTGAAGAAAAGGAGCATTTATGCTCCTTTTTTTGTGCCTGTTATATTTTTAATGTTAAAAATGAAGGTTCTCTGTGCGGTTAACCTGATTTTTAATCGTGAAAATGTCTCTTGCCAAGAAAATAGTTTATACTCTCGCACGCGAATAATTGTTTGATTATTTCGCACCCTAATTAGCTCAACAATAACAGTCACAGATGTCGGCCAATAGGTCGCGACTATTAAAAGCAGATGTTTAGTATGATTGAACTTTTCGTCTTTTTTTACTAGTCGCGATTAGTTATTGCTGAGCATTCATTCACTTATTCTGAAAAGAGATTTTCAGATGAAGGATATACAATGTTTGAAAAACCAGTTGTAAAGTCATTCCAGTACGGTAACCACACCGTTACTCTAGAAACGGGCGTAATGGCACGTCAAGCTACTGCTGCTGTAATGGCGACTATGGACGATACATCAGTATTCGTTTCTGTTGTTGCTAAAAAAGAAGCTGTTGCGGGTCAAGATTTCTTCCCTCTAACAGTTAACTACCAAGAGCGTACATACGCTGCGGGTAAAATCCCTGGTGGTTTCTTCAAGCGTGAAGGTCGTCCATCTGAAGGCGAAACACTAACAGCTCGTCTGATTGACCGTCCAATTCGTCCACTTTTCCCAAGTGCGTTTAAAAACGAAGTTCAAGTTATCGCTACGGTTGTTTCTATCAACCCTGACGTAAACCCAGACATGATCACTATGATCGCAACGTCTGCTGCACTTGCTATCTCTGGTGCTCCATTCAATGGTCCTATCGGTGCTGCACGTGTTGGTCACATCGACGGCGAACTTGTTCTTAACCCATCAAATACTGAGCTTGAAAACTCTAAACTAGACCTAGTTGTGTCTGGTACAGAAGGCGCAGTACTTATGGTTGAATCTGAAGCAGATAACCTATCTGAAGAAGAAATGCTTTCAGCTGTTGTTTACGGTCACGACCAACAACAAGTTGTAATCAAAGCAATCAACGAGTTTGCTGCTGAAGTTGCAACTCCATCTTGGAACTGGGAAGCGCCAGCAGTTAACACTGAGCTTAAAGCTCAAGTTGCTGAACTTGCTGAAACTCGTCTATCTGACGCGTACCAGATCACTGAGAAAATGGCTCGTTACGAGCAAGTTGGCGCAATCAAGAACGACACTGTTGAAGCTCTAATTGCACAAGACGAAAACCTAGATGAGCGCGAAATCCGCGGCATGCTTGGTTCTCTAGAGAAAAACGTAGTACGTAGCCGCATTATTGCTGGCAACCCACGTATTGATGGCCGTGAAAAAGACATGGTTCGTGCGCTAGACGTACGTACTGGTGTTCTTCCACGTACACACGGTTCTTCTCTATTCACTCGTGGTGAAACTCAAGCACTTGTTACTGCAACGCTTGGTACACAACGTGATGCACAAATCATCGATAGCCTAATGGGTGAGAAGAAAGACAACTTCCTTCTACACTACAACTTCCCTCCATACTGTGTAGGTGAGACTGGTTTCGTTGGTTCTCCTAAGCGTCGTGAAATTGGTCACGGTAAGCTTGCTAAACGTGGTATCCAAGCAGTAATGCCTTCTGTTGACGAATTCCCATACACAGTTCGTGTTGTATCGGAAATCACAGAATCTAACGGTTCTTCTTCAATGGCTTCTGTATGTGGTACATCTCTAGCACTTATGGATGCTGGTGTTCCAATCAAAGCTTCTGTTGCGGGTATCGCAATGGGTCTTGTTAAAGAAGGCGACGATTTCGTAGTTCTTTCTGACATCCTTGGCGACGAAGATCACCTAGGTGACATGGACTTTAAAGTAGCAGGTACTAACGCTGGTATCACTGCACTTCAAATGGACATCAAGATCGAAGGTATCACTAAAGAGATCATGCAAATTGCTCTTAACCAAGCGCAAGGTGCACGTAAGCACATCCTTTCTGTAATGGATGAAGCTATCTCAGGTGCTCGTGAAGATATCTCTGAATTCGCTCCACGTATCCACACAATGAAAATCAGCTCTGATAAGATCAAAGATGTTATCGGTAAAGGCGGCGCAGTTATCCGTGCTCTTTGTGAAGAAACAGGTACTACAATCGAAATCGAAGACGATGGCACAATCAAGATTGCTGCTACTGAAGGCGCAGCTGCTAAAGAAGCTATCCGTCGTATCGAAGAGATCACTGCTGAAGTTGAAGTTGGCCGCATTTACCAAGGTAAAGTTGCTCGTCTAGCTGACTTCGGTGCATTCGTTACTATCCTTCCAGGTAAAGATGGTCTAGTACACATCTCTCAAATCGCTGATAAGCGCGTTGAGAAAGTGTCTGACTACCTAACTGAAGGTCAAGAAGTACCAGTTAAGGTTCTTGAAATTGACCGTCAAGGCCGTGTACGTCTAAGCATGAAAGAAGCAGTTGAAACGCCAGCTGAAGGCGAAGCACCTGCTGCTGAGTAATTCTTAGCCTATTAATGGGACTATCGCTTTTTAGTGATTTCTAACCCATTGGTAAAAAAGCATGTTATAAAGGGGAGCATATCGCTCCCCTTTTTTATTGCGGTCATAACAGGAGTAATTATTTGTGAAATGGTTTCAAACCGCGGGTATGTGTTTACTGCTTGTACTAACAGGTTGTGCGACAACATCAGATAACACCTCACGTTGGGTTTATCCACCAATGGCTGTGCCGCTGCAACCAAGCGTTCAGCAAGAGGTTCAAATTGCACGTCTTAGTCAATTATTACAGCGCCCGGACTTGAACGATGAAGTTCGATCTAAGATGCTGTTTGAACGTGGTAACTACTACGACAGTGTTGGCCTGCGTGATTTAGCACGTCTTGATTTCAATCAGTCTCTTTCATTGAACCCCGCTCAACCTGATATCTTCAACCTTTTGGGTGTTTACTTTACGCAAGTAGGGGAGTTTGATGCCGCTTATGAATCTTTTGATTCTACGTTAGAGCTTGATCCTGCAAACTCTTACGCAGAAAGAAATCGCTCTATCGCACTCTACTACGGCGAACGTTATGATTTAGCCAATGAAGAGATGACGAAGCATTATACCGATGATCCAAGTGATCCATTCCGTGCGCTTTGGTTGTATATTATTCAGCACGAACTCACGCCAGAGCAAGCCAAGCTTGATTTGCAAAAACGTTACGAGAGCCGTGATGAGCAGTGGGGGTGGGTATTAGTCGCGATTATGCTTGATGACATTACTGAAGAGCAGGCTTTTAAGGCGATATTGACCGGTACTCGTGACAACACGTTACTTGCGCAGCGTCTAACTGAGACATATTTCTACCTTGCTAAGCGCTACCATATGAATGGGGACTACGCGAATGCGATCTCTCTGTACAAGTTGTCAGTGTCTTTCAATGTGTATGAATATGTAGAGCATCGTTACTCTTTCTTAGAGCTAAGCCGTATATTTACTACTCTTAAAGCCGAGCACTTAGCAAAAGTTAAGTTGGCTGAGGCCGAAGAAAAAGCCGACACAAAGTAAACGATATATTTTGATTCCGAAGAACCGCTGCCTGTCAGCGGTTTTTTTATGTTCCTTTTTTATGCTCCGTTTTTATAAACAAAAAAAGGGGGGCTCGCTTTTGATTGCTTTTGATTTAAATAATAATAAAATAGTTAGCCTTGCTAACTAAATGCGATTCTTGATTAGGTGAGTATGCTGAACCAGAATTTAGAAAAGATTGAGCGCTTCGCCTCTAAGATATGGCGCACTCAGGTAAATGAAGATCCTATTTGCCAATTGAGCTTCAATGAGTATGACTATTTGAAGGTCATCCAAGCCTCTCCTGAACCGATCCGATTGACTGATCTGGCGATTGAGATGCAGGTTACAAAGCCTTCAGCAACCACTATGGTTCAGAGACTAGAGAGAAAGGGGCTTGTTGAGCGTAAAGTTTCGCTCGAAGATGCGAGGTCTAAGTTGGTCGTATTGACCAGCAAAGCTGAAGTCGGCTTAGAAGAAGAAAGTAAGATCTATCAGGTCATGGCACAGATATTGGAAAGTCGTTTGTCTGAGCAAGAGTCTCAGCAGCTAAACCTGTTATTAAATAAAGCTTTGAAGTAAATAATTTAGATATTTAGTTAGCCTTGTTAACTAATTTTTCGAGTCATATCTTGTTGATATGCGACTCACAGATGAAAGTAGAGTAAGAAATGAGTAACTCAATTAGTCGTCAGTTTTGGCGATACACAATCCCTACTGTGGCTGCCATGTTGGTTAATGGCCTTTACCAAGTGGTGGATGGCATCTTCATTGGCCGCTATGTGGGGGCTGATGGACTTGCAGGTATCAATGTTGCGTGGCCTGTGATTGGTTCGATTCTCGGTATTGGTATGTTGGTGGGTGTAGGTACAGGTGCGCTTGTCTCGATTCGCCAAGGTGAAAAAGATACTCAAGGCGCTAAGGAGATCTTAGCAACAGGTTTAACCTTGTTGTTGGCGATAACACCTATTGTTTCTGCATTGCTGTTTTTGTTTGCTGATAACTTCTTGCTTTGGCAGGGCGCAGAAGGGAGAGTGTATGAACTTGGCCTGCAATACTTACACATTCTGATTGGCGCGAGTGTCTTCACGCTAGGTTCGATCGCTATGCCGTTTTTACTGCGTAACGATGACAGCCCTAACTTAGCCACCATACTGATGATTGTCGGTGCGGTGATCAATATAGCTCTGGATTATCTGTTTATTGCTCAGTTTGGTTGGGAGTTGAAAGGTGCAGCACTGGCAACCGCGATTGCTCAGTTTGTAGTAACCGGTTTGGGGTTAGCTTACTTCTTCTCACGTCGAGCAAACCTGCGCTTGCGTTGGAATGAACTGAGACTGAAGTTATCGGTAATTCCTGAAATCTTCGCTATCGGTACATCAAGCTTCTTTATGTATGCGTATGGTTCGATGATGCTTGCGCTGCACAATGCGTTGTTCTCTCAATATGGCGACCAGTTGATGATTGGTGCTTACGCGATTTTGGGCTACATAGTGACGGTTTATTATCTCACAGCTGAAGGCATCGCCAACGGCATGCAACCATTGGTGAGTTATAACCATGGTGCGCGTAACCAAGCGAATATCCGTAAGCTACTTAAGATTGCGATGATGAGTTCGGTATTGATTGGTGTGGCGTTCGTGCTGCTTCTGAACGCGTTCCCACGTGAGTTTGTGTCAGTCTTTAACTCAGATGAACCTCAGCTAGTCGAGTACACCGTGTTGGGTATTCGATTACACATGTTTGCACTGGCGCTTGATGGTTTCTTAGTGGTAGCGGGTGCTTACTATCAGGCGGTCAACAAAGGCAGTAAAGCGATGTTTGTCATGCTAGGTAATATGCTTATCCAGTTACCTTTCTTGTACATTATGCCTAAGTTGTACGGTGTGCCGGGGATCTGGGTTGCGTACCCACTGTCTAATATTGCGCTAAGCGTGGTGGTGATGGTGATGCTCTACAAAGATGTAAAGAAGCTCGATGTCTCACCGATGAATACAGCGGCGGCATAGGTCGTATTTCTTAAGTAGAATTAAAAAGGTCTAGCGAATGCTAGACCTTTTTGTCTCTGTGGCTGATGGGTTTAACTCTAGAAACTAGATGTTTTTAACGTCTAAACCCGCAAGCTGATGCCAGTAGCCATTGCACTGGCGGCTTTCAATCTTCATTGGTTTTTGACCTTGCTCGTTCGCTCTGAAGTTATTGATTTCAGAGAAAGTGTCGATACCCAATGGACTCAGGCGAACGACATCGACCAAGTCATGCATGCTCGGTAGATCATTGACTAGGTTGTAGCAGTAACCTGATTGCGTCTGGATACCATTAAGGTTAAATACCGATTGGCCTTCTTGGCTTTCGACCTGTAGACCTGTTGGGTATTTGATGCAGCAGGTTTCGCAATCGTCTTTGGCTTTGTTCTCTGCTCGGGCTGTAAAGCAACGTGCAGAGTAAGCAAGAGGTAAGTAGCCATGGCTAAACACTTCTACTTCGAACTTATTACGAATATTAAGCTCTTCGCACTGTTTCATTACGTTGCTTAGCCACTCGCGAGAAAGCTCAACGGGCATACACCAACGCGTCATACCTTGTTTCAAGAACAGGTTCAGAGTGCGTGCATTGTAGGTGTTCACCGCAGGGCCAACAACAAAAGGCACCTTACTTTCACTTGCCAGTTGAATCGCAGATACATCATTGGCTTCAATGGCGAAGTCACCGTTATCAATGTACTTCTTCATGATGTTGACTTCGCTTGGGGCTTCTAGCAATGCCATGGTTGAAAGTACCACTTGCTTACCTGAATCAGACAGCTCTTTTGCTATGTCCATCCAGTGTTTTGCTTTCATCTCACGGCGCTTTGAGCACACCGCTTCACCGAGGTAGATGATGTCGGCAGAGCTTGATTTTGCTTGCTCATAGAAGCTTTCAACATCTTGTTTTGGCCAAAAATAAAGTAGAGGGCCTAATGCGTATTTCATTGAGTTCTCCATTTGGCTCTATTGCCATTTACGGTGGTAAGCGCCAAGCGTGGTTTGTGTACCTTCAGATACATTCGCCAGTGTCGCATTCCAAGCTTGTTCCACTTGGTATTGTTCAGGGTTCGCTAAGTAGCGATCGATGGCTGCGCGCCAAGTGCGAGTGACTTGCTCGACATAAGCAGGGCTACGTTGGCGACCTTCAATCTTCACAGAAGCAACATTCGCGGCGAAAAGCTCAGGCAACATAGATAGTGTGTTAAGGCTAGTTGGCTCTTCAAGTGCGTGATAACGCTTTCGCTCACCATCTACTTCTGCTTCAAATCGGCCTTTACATAGCGTTGGGTAACCTGCGTTCTCACCTGCTTCATACTTGTCGATAAGGATTTCGTTCAAGCGAGATTCAAGTCCGCCATCCGTTTCTTGCCAGCGAACGTATTTTGCTGGAGAACATGCCCCAACCGTATTTGGCGATTCACCCGTCATGTATGAAGAGAGGTAGCAACGGCCTTCTGCCATGATACATAAGCTACCAAAAGCGAATACTTCGAGGTCAACGTCAGAAGTGATGTTACGAGAAAGCTGTTTGACCTGATGGATCGACAATACGCGCGGCAATACCACACGCTTAACGTTGAAATTTTTATGATAGAAGTCGATAGCGGCTGCATTGGTCGCAGATGCTTGTACTGATAAGTGCAGCTCTAGTTCTGGATATTTATTTGCAGCGTACTCGAGCACCGCAATGTCAGCGATGATCAGCGCATCAACGCCTAGTGCGGCGGCGTTATCTACAGCGTTAGTCCAGCGTTCAAAGCCGTTTGGGTGAGCAAAAGTATTTAAGGCAACGTGAATTTTCTTGTTGCGGTCATGCACATACTGCACAGCACGATCGAGCTTTTTACCCGCAAAGTTAAGGCCTGCGAAGTGTCGGGCATTCGTATCGTCTTTGAATCCGATATAGACAGCATCCGCACCGCAATCAATAGCGGTTTTCAAAGCAGGTAAGTTACCCGCTGGGCATAAGAGTTCCATTTGCTCACTACCAATAGAATAAAATTGAAGCGAGTATTTTATGAAGAATTATGAATGACGGAATTGATGTAAGGCAGGTTTAGATGGATAAATCTGCTTTTACCCCATTTGAGGTACTGACGAATGGCGAATTTACGCTTTAGCTTGGTGTTGGAGGGCGTGTTTAATTAATTCTTGTGACGACGGTTTTGGGCGAACAGTTCTTCAACCTCTTGTTTTGGTTGAGGGCGATAGAAGTGGAAACCTTGAATTGAACCACAGTTGAGGTTAGACAGCAGAGTTGCTTGTTCACTGGTTTCGACACCCTCTGCAACCACGGTTAAATCGAGAGATTTCCCAAGGTTGATGATGTTTTCAATTACGGTAATTTGCTTTGGTAAGGTATCGATATCTGAGATAAAAGCCCGGTCAATTTTAAGCTCATCAATCGGAAAGCGAGCAAGGTAAGATAGAGAAGAGTAACCCGTACCAAAGTCATCGATGGATAACGCAAAGCCAAGTCTCTTAATCGCGTTCAGCATTTGAAGCGTGTGCTCACTATCACTCATTACGGCACTTTCTGTAAGCTCAAAGGTAATCGCACTTGGATCTAGCTCAGTAGAACGCAGCAACTTCTCCATGAAATCAATCAATTTTGGATTACCAAACTGCTCTGGTGAAAGGTTGATCGCGACGCGACCAGGTAAAATACCTTGCATCTTCCAACGTTTCACCGTGGCAAATACTTCGCGCATTACCACACGACCAAGTTGTTCAATAAGGCCAGCACGTTCCGCTACTGGAATAAATGCGGCAGGGCTAATATAACCTTCTACAGGGTGCTTCCAACGTACCAGAGCTTCTGCTCCGTTAATGGTGAAGTCACGCGCATTTACTTTTGGTTGGTACCAAACCTCAAGCCCGTTCTGTTGCAGTGCTTTTTGCAGTTCTATCTCAAGCCACAGTCGCATTCGCGCTTCTTTGTTCATCTGTTCGTTGAACTTGATCAGGCGGTTGCGTCCACGATCCTTAGCTTCATACATTGCGGTGTCAGCATTCTGTAGCAAGATACGTGCGTCACTGCCATCGTGAGGAAAGCTCACACTACCAATCGAGCAGGCTAAACGCTTACTAAAATGGTGGAGATCGAAGGGTTGGTTGATCAGAGATATGATCTTTTCAGAGAGTATTTCAGGTGTTCGTGGGTGTTCAGGCTCAGGTAGAATAATACCAAATTCATCACCGCCTAAATGGCCAATAATAGCTTGACGAGGCAGTTGTCGTTTTAAGCGAGATGCGACCTCTTTAATCACTTTATCACCGATGTGGTGGCCAAGTGAGTCATTGATATTTTTGAAGTTATCGATGTCTAAGTAGAGCATCACAACAGGGGTCTTGTTGTGAATGAACTGCTCAAGGCTTTTGGTAAACCCAAGTCGGTTGTAGAGCTTAGTCAGTGTATCGATGTAGGCATCTTCACTGTTAGCGGGTGTGTATTGTTTTGTTGTTTCTTGAGCGTCTTGAATAAGTACGAGTTGGGTACTGCTTCCAAGAATGACCGTCGAGTCGATATTTAACTGAACTTTACGTTCAAAGCCACATCGAGCACCCGTTAAACAAACCAAGCCAGACTCAGAAATAATGGAGCTGAGGTCATTATTAAAGACTGTTTTGGTTTGTTCATCGATAAATAATCGGCCTAACTCTTCGCCAATCAATTCTGTGGTGGAGTTAAAACCAAGTAAGCGTGCAGCTGCAGGGTTCGAAGACAGAATGTAGTCGTTTTCAACTAATAGCAATCCGTCTGGGAGCAGGTGAGATAGCTTGTGGAATTTCGCTTCAGACTCTTCTAAAGAACGGACAAGTACTTGGTTTTCAGATGTATCGAAGGCGTGAAAGATGATGTATTCAGTCTTTTTACCATTGGTAAGCGGAGATAGGCTGAAATGAAGGCTAGTGTCTAAAGCCGTTTCGTTTAGGGTGATTTCCGCCTCAATTGTTTCGCCATTGAATGCACGCTCATAGTAAGGCTTAAGGTGTTGGTAGAATTGCTCGCCCAAGGTTTGGCGGTCATTCATGCCTACAAGCTCTGTTTTACTTAAACCAGCAATATCACAGTAACGCTCATTCACCATAAAATAGTTATGTTGAGCATCAAGTACCGCAAAAAAGAACGGGCTGTTTGCAGTAAGCTGTGTAAACCAATGTTGTAGTTGCTGGGGAGGCATCAAAGTACTACCAATTCTCCAAGAGCTTGAATATTCACTATCGATAAACATTGATTGCTTTTTGTTCAGCTATCGATGTTTACTTGTGAGTGCAGCGATTCGCTGTGATTTTCATGACCAGAGTTACTATAACTGTGATTATCAATATATTAAAGGTCGAGCATCAAACTGAATTAATTTGATACATAACAGTAACTGAGATCTCAACATCATCTATGATGCTTTCTATATTATTGACAAAGTTACGGATAAGTCACGTGATAAACAAGATACGCACTCAACTAGTTCAAAATGCCGCATCAATTTTGCGATCTCCAGTCCAGTTATTACCAAAATCAGTACAAAAAAAAGCCTTATTAGAAGCATTGAAAAATGTATTCAAGGAGGCTTTAGAGGATGGTGATTTTGAGTTCTTAGAAGACAAGTGGCTTAAAGTTTCAATAAAAGATATGGGGTTAAGTTGGTGTATTAGCTACAAAAATGAGCAACTAGTTGTCGCTGATAAAGAGGTCAATGAAGATGTGAGTTTTAGTGGCAATCTAAATGATCTCGTGTTGATTGCTGGGCGAAAAGAAGACCCAGATACGCTTTTCTTCCAACGTCGACTGTCTATTGAGGGCGATACCGAGCTAGGCTTGGAAGTGAAAAATTTGATGGATAGCGTCGATTTAGACTTATTGCCGACTCCTATGAAAACTTTGTTAAATCAATTAGCTGATTTTGTGCAGAAGGGAGTACAATCCCCAGATACACAAAGTGAGGTAATGAATGCTTATTCGAACTGAAGCACCGGCAGATATACTTGTCATCGATCGTTTATTGAAATCTGTTTTTGAAACGGATGCAGAAGCTAATTTGGTTATGAGCTTGCGTGAGAATAGCCATTTAACGCTATCGCTGGTGGCTTGTTCTGATGAAGGGGAGGTGGTTGGTCACCTGATGTTTAGCCCTCTTACTCTTGATGGTGACGATCATAACTGGCAGGGGCTCGCACCTCTCGCCGTGAAAGAAGAGTTCCGCAATCAAGGCATTGCCAAATCACTGGTTGAAGACGCATTTTCTACTTTGGTAGATTTTGGTTACCCAGCCTGTGTTGTACTCGGTGAGCCTGCTTACTACGGTCGTTTTGGTTTCAAGGCGGCGAGCGAATTTGGCCTGAGTTGTGTTTGGGATGTGCCTGAAGGCGCTTTTCAAGCGATTGAGTTGGTAGAAGGGGCGTTTGCTGGGCATTCTGGTGAAATTGCTTACAGCCCAGAGTTCAACGACTTATAAGCTGATTTACCACTCAATAAGATACAAACTGATTTAGTCTAAATAAAGGAGCTTGATGCTCCTTTATTTTTTGTTAGTATCAGCCCCAATGAGCACCGTTTAAGTTCACTCGAAGAATATTAATACCAACAAACCAAAGGTTACGACCGCTAGATATGTCACAAACACACGCGCAATATCTACAAGAGATGGGCATTAGCCAATGGGAGTTAAGTCACCCAGAGCGTTTGGCTGGTTATGAATCTGAATTGACTCTGTTATCGAATGATTGCAAGTTACTGTTGGTTTCACCAGAAAAACCTCAGGATGATCTCGCCGTGATGTTTGAGCGAGTACTCAAAAGTATCAAGCTCGACTTATCTCAAGCTTTACACCTTCAACCGCAACACTTGTCTGCTGTGGATTTAAGTTCGGTTGAATGGGTATGGTTTGCTGGTTGCGAATCTGCCCATGAACTGAAGGCAAAAACACTTCAATCTCCATTACTGTCTGACATTAACGGTAATAACCAACATCGCCGCGACTTATGGCAACAAATTTGTGCTTATGACTAATCAACTTTTACCCACTTCAGAACAACACCTAGACGCAATTTGGCAAATTGAGCAGACCGCGCATTCTCATCCTTGGTCTGAAAATATGATCCGTGATCTTAATAGTCGTGGAGGCAGCCACCGTGTTTTAGAAGTCGATGGAAAGGTTGTCGGCTATTTCTATGCTCAGAACATTGTCGGTGAGGTTACTTTGCTGACGATAGCGGTTGACCCTAAGCAGCAAGGCAAAGGTTACGGTAAGGCTTTGGTTGAGCACTTTCTCGATATGTGTGAACAAGCTGACGCGGAAAGTGCTTGGCTGGAAGTTCGCGAAAGTAATGTGAATGCTTTTAATCTTTACGAGAAGGCTGGCTTTAATGAAGTCGACCGCCGTCGTAACTATTATCCAACCAAGCAAGGCAACGAAGACGCCATCATTATGAGCTATCTTTTTATGTCTTTTAGCTAGTCATGTTACGTCTTTTCGCGAACTAGACGCTAGCTCCGGAATGAGCCACAAAATAGGGTGTAAACTGACCCTTTAGAAAGTGACACGCTTTCTGTATAATCCGCACACAGAATTCAAGGGCAAGTATTATCTACTTGCCCTTTTTACGCTTTAGATCAGCAAAGGGCGACTATGTCTTTCCAACAAGAAGTGAGCAAACGTAGAACGTTTGCGATTATCTCTCACCCGGATGCGGGTAAAACCACGATTACTGAAAAAGTTCTTTTATTCGGAAACGCGATTCAAAAAGCGGGTACCGTAAAAGGCCGTGGCTCTAACCAGCACGCTAAATCTGACTGGATGGAGATGGAAAAAGAACGTGGTATCTCGGTAACTACGTCTGTAATGCAATTCCCATACAACGATTGTCTAGTCAACCTACTCGATACTCCTGGACACGAAGATTTCTCGGAAGATACGTACCGTACATTAACCGCGGTTGACTCTTGTTTGATGGTTATCGATGCTGCGAAAGGTGTCGAGGATCGTACTCGTAAACTGATGGAAGTAACGCGTCTACGTGATACACCAATCGTAACGTTTATGAACAAACTTGACCGTGATGTTCGTGACCCAATGGAAGTGCTAGATGAAGTGGAAAGCGAGCTAGGTATGGCTTGTGCTCCAATCTCTTGGCCTATCGGTTGTGGTAAAGAGTTTAAAGGCGTTTACCACATTCACCGTGATGAAACGATCTTGTATGAATCTGGCCACGGCCATGAGATCCAAGAAGTTCGCATTATCAAAGGTCTAGATAACCCTGAACTAGACGAAGCTGTTGGCGAAGATCTGGCGAGCAGCGTTCGTGAAGAGCTTGAATTGGTTATTGGCGCATGTCCTGAGTTTGATCACGAACTATTCCTTGCTGGCGAGTTGACTCCAGTTTACTTCGGTACTGCATTGGGTAACTTCGGTGTTGACCATATGCTTGATGGCCTAACTCGATGGGCTCCTGCGCCTCAAACACGTCAAGCAAATGAGCGTGATGTTGAAGCGACTGAAGAGAAGTTCTCTGGTTTCGTATTTAAGATCCAAGCAAACATGGATCCAAAACACCGTGACCGTATCGCATTCATGCGTATCGTATCGGGTACTTACGACCAAGGTATGAAGATGAACCATGTTCGTACTGGTAAGAACGTCAGTATCTCTGATGCAGTAACCTTCATGGCGGGTGACCGTGCTCGTGCTGAAAAAGCATACGCGGGTGACATAATTGGTCTGCATAACCACGGCACAATTCAGATTGGCGATACCTTTACTCAAGGCGAAAGCTTGAAGTTCGCAGGTATTCCTAACTTTGCGCCTGAGCTATTCCGTCGTATTCGTCTGCGCGATCCATTGAAGCAGAAGCAACTTCTAAAAGGCTTGGTTCAGCTTTCTGAAGAGGGCGCGGTTCAAGTATTCCGTCCTTTGCAAAATAACGATCTGATCGTTGGTGCAGTTGGTGTACTTCAGTTTGATGTGGTTGTAGCGCGCTTGAAAGCGGAATACAACGTTGAAGCGATTTACGAAGGTGTGAACGTTGCAACTGCACGTTGGGTTGAGTGTGATGACGCTAAGAAACTAGAAGAGTTCAAACGTAAGAGCCAAGCTAACCTAGCGTTAGATGGTGGTGATAACCTATCTTACATCGCACCGACTATGGTGAATTTGAACCTAGCTTCTGAACGTTTCCCAGAAGTTCAGTTCCGAGCGACGCGCGAGCACTAATCACTCTGCGCTCTATTCGAGTTAAACAAAAACGTCTATTGTTCTGCAATAGGCGTTTTTTTATTCGTGTCATTTGAGGTTAGAGGCTTAAGGTAAGTATGTTCAGTTGGATAAAAGCTTGGATTAATAAATACGATAAGTGGTGCGAAGAGCTTGGCTTAACGCCTGAAAATAAGCGCAGCTGCGTGGCTTATCGCCGTGATCCTCAAGGACAACAAACAGAGAGTAGGGAAGATGACACCAGAATTAAGTGAATTTCCGCTGTTTGACACCCATTGCCATGCGGACTTTGACATCTTTGAGCAAGGTTTTTCACTTGATAAAGGTATTGAAGGTTACGTTAAAGAGGCGAAACAGGCGCAAGTCGAGAAGTTAATCATCCCTTCTATTGGCCAAAGTAACTGGAGGAAGCTTGGTGAGATCGCTCAATCTTACCCTAATGTTTACTACGCTTTAGGTTTCCATCCTTATTTTTTAGAGCAAGCCAATGACGAGCAATTCTCAGAGCTTCGCCGATTACTCTCATCAAAAACCAGTCAATGTGTTGCGATAGGAGAGTGTGGTCTCGACTTTTTTGTCGATGTTGCACGGGAGAAACAAGAGCGTTTTTTCATTCAACAAATAGAGCTAGCTAAGGCGTTTAAGCTGCCTTTAATCATCCATGAAAGGAAGTCTTTTAACCGACTTATTGAGCTAATAAAGCAGTATAAATTTACTTTGGGTGGCGTGATTCATGGATTTTCAGGGAGCGAACAGCAGGCTTTGGCGTGGATTCAGCTTGGTTTCTATATTGGTGTCGGTGGAACGATTACTTACCCAAGAGCACAAAAAACACGCACCACTATCTCAAAACTGCCTCTTGAGTGCCTGGTATTAGAAACGGATGCCCCGGATATGCCCATGCATGGAAAACAAGGAAATGTTAATCATTCCAAGTATTTAGTTACGATCTTAAATGAACTGTTTTTGCTTAGAAAAGAACCGAAGCAATCGGTTGCAGCGCAAATTTGGCAAAATAGCCATCGCGCATTCGGTATATGTGAATAAAATCGAAGGTTTTTGTTTATCGTTTGCGTAAATTGCACTTGGCTTGTGATTCGGCTCACATTTACGTGTGAATGGTACATGAATCTTCTACGAAAGTGTGAGGACGGCATTACTTTATTAGTGGTCGCATGAGTATAATTGCCTCCGCTTTATAGCCCCATTTTGTAACACGCCAATAAATAACTAATAAGGAAGTCATAAACTATGAGCCTGTTTATGAGCCTCGTCGGAATGGTTGCACTGATTGCAATCGCAGTACTACTATCCGACAACCGCAAAGCAATTAATCTAAGAACAGTGGGTGGCGCTTTCGCTATCCAATTCGCACTTGGTGCATTCGTACTTTACATCCCTTGGGGGCGTGATCTACTTGCAGGTTTCTCTGCTGGTGTAGCAAACGTGATCGACTACGGTAAAGATGGTACTGGGTTCCTATTTGGTAGCCTTGTTAACTTCTCAGTTGACGGTATCGGATTCATCTTTGCATTCCAAGTTCTACCAACACTAATCTTCTTCTCTGCTCTTATCTCTGTACTTTACTACATTGGTGCGATGCAAGTTGTAATCAAGGTTCTTGGTGGTGGTCTTCAGAAAGCTCTAGGTACTTCTCGCGCCGAGTCTATGTCTGCAGCTGCAAACATCTTCGTTGGTCAAACGGAAGCGCCTCTAGTTGTTCGTCCATTTGTTCCTAAAATGACTAACTCTGAACTATTCGCAGTAATGTGTGGTGGTTTAGCGTCTGTTGCTGGTGGTGTACTAGCGGGTTACGCATCTATGGGTGTACCTCTAGAGTACCTAGTAGCAGCGTCATTCATGGCAGCACCTGGTGGTCTACTATTCGCTAAAATCATCAAGCCTGAAACTGATGAAGTTGACGAGAACCTAGGTTCAGACATCGACGGTGGCGACGACAAGCCTGCTAACGTTATCGATGCAGCTGCTGGCGGTGCGTCAGTTGGTCTACAACTAGCACTT
Organism: Vibrio sp. 1F253; assembly: GCF_041439295.1. Lineage (NCBI taxonomy): Bacteria > Pseudomonadati > Pseudomonadota > Gammaproteobacteria > Vibrionales > Vibrionaceae > Vibrio > Vibrio sp. 1F253. The sequence goes on from NZ_JBGONU010000008.1 coordinate 127,725, forward strand.
AACGTTGGTGCAATGCTACTAGCATTCATCGGTCTAATCGCTCTTATCAACGGTATCCTAGGTGGCATCGGTGGTTGGTTCGGTATGGAAAACCTAACTCTAGAACTTCTTCTAGGTTGGATCTTCGCACCGTTAGCATTCATCATTGGTGTTCCATGGGAAGAAGCAACTATTGCTGGTTCTTTCATTGGTCAGAAGACAGTTGTTAACGAATTCGTTGCATACCTAAACTTCGTACCATACATCGGTGAAAACGCTCAAATCGTTGAAGCGACTGGTCAAGTAATGTCTGTTAAGACTCAAGCAATTATCTCGTTCGCTCTATGTGGTTTCGCAAACCTTTCTTCAATTGCGATTCTTCTAGGTGGTCTAGGTGGTATTGCTCCAAACCGTCGTCACGACATCGCACGTATGGGTGTTAAAGCGGTTGTAGCTGGTACTCTATCTAACCTGATGGCAGCAACAATTGCTGGCTTCTTCCTGTCTTTCTAATCAGTTAGAAATCGATATATAGACGCCATAATAATATCGCCCCGTAGCAAGAAATTGCTGCGGGGCTTTTTTGTTTTTGGGCCTAGTGATTTTGAGCATTAGCATGAGTGAATGCTTGAAGTCGAAAATGGGTCTAGAATGTTTTTTTGAGATACAAACCGTTTGCGTTCTAAGGAGCACTACAATTTATTGATGGATACCTATAATGTATTAGCTAAAGGGATAGGATGTCTCTGCTGGCAAGAAAGTAACATTGAGATTAGCTCGAACGTTATTCTTCTGGGATTAAGCCAAACTTAGCAATACGCTATATTAGCAATACACTATAGATGTTAGACACAACATGACTGATTTGTTGTGCCATAGACCAAACTGGTACTGTGCGGTGACAAGGATTGCAATTGGTAGCGAAAGTTATCAAGTCTTCAGGGAACCAAGTCCGTTCATTTGTGACTACTAAGCATTACTAAAATATCCATCTATACTGGATGGATGGTGAAGTAGTTAACTATTTGAATATATTGATCGGAGATAGAAATGAGCGATTTAAAAGCAGCAGCTCTACGTGCACTTAAACTTATGGACCTAACTACGCTAAATGACGACGATACTACTGAAAAAGTAGTGGCGCTTTGTCATGACGCGAAGACTGCAGTTGGCAACACCGCTGCAATCTGTATTTACCCTCGCTTCATCCCAGCAGCTAAAAAGGCGTTGCGTGAGCAAGGTACTCCAGAAGTACGCATCGCGACTGTAACTAACTTCCCTCATGGTAATGACGACATCGAAATTGCTGTTGCTGAAACAAAAGCAGCGGTAGCGTACGGCGCAGACGAAGTTGACGTAGTATTCCCATACCGTGCTCTTATTGCTGGCAACGAAGAAGTGGGTTTTGAGCTAGTTAAACAGTGTAAAGCCGCTTGTGGTGACATCACGCTTAAAGTGATCATCGAAACAGGTGAACTTAAAGAAGAAGCACTGATCAAGAAAGCTTCTCAAATCTGTATCGAAGCAGGTGCAGACTTCATCAAAACTTCAACAGGTAAAGTGCCAGTAAACGCGACTCCTGAGTACGCACGCATGATGCTTGAAGTTATTCGTGACATGGGCGTAGCTAAAACAGTTGGTTTCAAACCAGCTGGTGGCGTACGTACAGCTGAAGATGCTCAAGCTTACCTAGCAATGGCTGATGAGCTACTAGGCGCTGAGTGGGCAGACAACATGCACTACCGTTTTGGCGCTTCAAGCCTACTGACTAACCTTCTTAATACATTAGAAGTGACAGACCAAACTGCTGATCCAGCAGCATACTAATTTCCCTATCGGGTATAACAATAAAGTCTGTTTGATGGAGTGGTGTTAAGTCACTCCATATTACCTCTTTCCCTACAAACCATACTCACTAGAGTTTGGGAGGCACTAATGTATCTACCTCAAGAAATTATTCGCAGAAAACGTGATGGTGAAGTCCTAACGACTGAAGAAATTAACTTCTTTATTCAAGGCGTGGCTAAAAACACGGTTTCTGAAGGCCAAATTGCAGCATTCGCAATGGCTATCTTTTTTAATGAAATGACGATGCCAGAACGTATCGCACTGACGTGTGCAATGCGTGATTCGGGCATGGTGATTGACTGGAGCCACATGAACTTTGATGGCCCAATCGTTGATAAGCACTCTACTGGTGGTGTTGGTGACGTAACTTCTCTGATGCTTGGCCCTATGGTGGCAGCATGTGGTGGTTTCGTTCCAATGATCTCTGGTCGTGGTTTAGGCCACACTGGCGGTACGCTAGACAAGCTAGAATCTATCCCTGGTTACAACATTACACCAACCAACGATGTGTTTGGTGCCGTAACCAAAGAAGCTGGCGTGGCGATCATCGGCCAAACGGGCGACCTAGCACCGGCTGACAAGCGTGTTTACGCGACTCGTGATATCACAGCAACAGTAGATAACATCTCGCTAATCACCGCTTCAATCCTATCTAAGAAACTGGCTGCTGGCCTTGATTCTCTAGTGATGGACGTAAAAGTCGGTTCAGGCGCATTCATGCCGACTTATGAAGCGTCTGAAGAGTTAGCAAAATCTATCGTTGCAGTAGCAAACGGCGCAGGTACTAAAACAACGGCAATCCTAACGGACATGAACCAAGTTCTGGCTTCTTCAGCGGGCAACGCAGTAGAAGTACGTGAAGCGGTTCAATTTCTAACCGGCGAATATCGTAACCCTCGTTTGCTAGAAATTACGATGGCATCGTGTGCTGAAATGCTGGTTCTAGGTAACCTTGCAAAAGATTCAGACGAAGCGCGTGAAAAACTGATGGCAGTACTGGATAACGGTAAAGCAGCAGAGTGCTTCGGTAAAATGGTAGCGGGCCTTGGTGGTCCAACTGATTTCGTAACGAACTACGATAACTACCTAGAAAAAGCAGAAATTGTTAAACCAGTGTACGCGCTAGAAAGCGGTGTAGTATCAGCGATGGATACGCGTGCAATTGGTATGGCTGTCGTTGGTATGGGCGGTGGTCGCCGCGTAGCAACAGACAGCATTGATTACGCAGTCGGTTTTGATAGCTTCATTCGCCTTGGCGAAGTAGCAAGTGACGATAAACCATTAGCAATGATTCATGCTCGCAATGAACAACAGTGGCAAGAAGCTGCAAAAGCATTACAAAATGCAATCACTGTGGGCGGAGAATATACAGCAACGCCAGACGTTTACCGTCAGATTCGTTCTGAAGACGTGTAAATAACAGGTATCGGCATACCTTGTGTATGCCGATAAACAGAGTTCTGGTGCAAAGAGCAATAAGTTGGTGAAGAAAATGAAAAGAGCATTTATTTTAGTTTTAGATTCATTCGGTATCGGCGAAACCGCAGATGCGGACACATTCGGTGATGTAGGTTCAGACACTATGGGTCACATTGCTGACCATTGTGATCAAGGTCTTGCAGACAATGCGGATCGTAAAGGTCCACTAACGCTGCCAAACCTGTCTAAGCTAGGTTTAGCTATGGCTCACAAAGAGTCTACAGGTCGCTTTGCTCCTGGTATGGATGCAGATGCTGAAATCATTGGCGCGTACGGTCACGCTGCTGAGCTGTCTTCTGGTAAAGACACGCCATCAGGTCACTGGGAAATCGCAGGTGTACCGGTACTGTTTGACTGGGGCTACTTCACCGACAAAGAAAACAGTTTTCCAAAAGAACTGACTGACCGCATCCTTGAGCGTGCAGGTTTATCTGACTTCTTAGGTAACTGTCACTCATCGGGTACAGAAATCCTAGATAACCTAGGTGAAGAACACATGAAGAGTGGCTTGCCAATCTTCTATACTTCAGCAGACTCTGTTTTCCAAATCGCATGTCATGAAGAGACATTCGGTCTACAGAACTTATTAGACCTTTGTCAGATTGCTCGTGAAGAGCTAGAAGACTACAACATCGGCCGTGTTATTGCGCGCCCGTTCATTGGCCCAGGTAAAGGTCAGTTCGAACGTACTGGTAACCGTCGTGACCTTTCTGTTGAGCCGCCAGCGGCGACAGTTCTTCAGAAGTTGGTTGATGAGAAGGGCGGTAACGTTCACTCAATCGGTAAGATCTCTGATATCTACGCAGGTTGTGGTATTACTCAGAAAACGAAAGCAACAGGTATTCCTGCGCTATTTGAAGCAACTAAAGAAGCGATCACTGAAGCGGGCGACAACACTATCGTGTTCACTAACTTCGTTGATTTCGACTCAGCTTACGGCCACCGCCGTGATGTTGCAGGTTACGCAGCGGCACTTGAGTACTTCGATGGCCGTATCAATGAAATCATCGATATGATGAAAGAAGATGATGTACTTATCTTAACTGCTGACCACGGTTGTGATCCGACATGGCCAGGTACTGACCATACTCGTGAACATATCCCTGTGATTGTTTACGGAAACAAGGTTCCTGCTGGCTCTCTAGGCCGTCGCGATACCTTCGCTGATATTGGTCAAAGCTTAGCGTCTTACTTTGGCACATCGCCAATGGGACACGGTACAAGCTTTCTATAATAGTTAACGAAGAGAGAGGGAAACCTCTCTCTTTTTTTTGTTTTGAGATTAAGGATATTTTCAATGGCTACTCCACATATTAATGCTGAAATGGGTGATTTCGCTGACGTAGTTCTAATGCCCGGCGATCCGCTACGTGCAAAATACATCGCTGAAACCTTCCTAGAAGAAGTGGTTCAAGTGTGCGATGTTCGTAACATGTTTGGTTACACGGGGACTTACAAAGGCCGTAAGGTTTCGGTAATGGGGCATGGTATGGGCATTCCATCTTGTTCTATTTACGCGACTGAGCTGATCAAAGACTTTGGTGTGAAAAAGATCATTCGTGTCGGCAGTTGTGGTGCAGTGAGCGAAGATATCAAAGTACGCGATGTGGTTATCGGCATGGGGGCGTGTACCGACTCAAAAGTGAATCGTATTCGCTTTAAAGGTCATGACTTCGCGGCTATTGCTGATTACAAAATGGTGCGTGCGGCAGAAGATGCAGCCAAAGCGCGTGGTGTAGACGTAAAGGTTGGCAACCTATTCTCGGCTGAGTTGTTCTACACGCCAGATCCTGAAATGTTCGAAGTCATGGACAAGTACGGCATTGTCGGCGTAGAGATGGAAGCGGCGGGTATCTATGGTGTATGTGCTGAATACGGCGCAAAAGCTCTGACTATTTGTACTGTTTCTGATCACATCAAAACTGGTGAGCAAACCACATCAGATGAACGTCAAACGACTTTCAACGACATGATGGTTATCGCACTCGACTCTGTGCTGCTTGGTGACCAAGACTAATCTGCCAATAGATTTCAAAAAGCTTAATAGATACCGCAAAGTTTAATAGATAACAAAAGCCCCGTTGCTGCCTGAGCTTCGGGGCTTTTTATTGAATTTGTTAAACTAATACCAATCGTAGTAAATAACTGGTCAGCCTAGCTAGTTAAAACACTCGATAACTGCGTTGTGATTTTTGATTGTAGAATAACTACTTATCAGAAAATCACGCCTTGTTCTCAAGCCTTTTTCCTGCGCTATTTCTGATCACTTACTTACTGTGATTGGTATAAGCTGTTAAGAGCTGACATTTTTGAGCAGCCAGTTTTCCCCAGACTTAGCCTTTCTTTTACGAATAAGCATGATGAACAACACGCCACTGACAAACCCCATTAAGACCATACCGATCATGTAGCGATCGCTCTTACGGTAGTGATGGTCAGAAATAGCTGTCATTTTTCCTGTCTCAAAAGTCACGCGGATAAAGCCAATGATCGTACTCTCTGGAGAGTAAATAGGTTCAACGAGTTGCTGCCTGCCGATACTTGCCGTTGAAAGAGGTGTGTCTAAGCCAAGAACCTCGCGTACCGAGAGCGCTTTTTCACTCGAAGCCAGTCGAATCCCTTCTGCATCGTAGATGGTGGTATCAAATACCAATCGATCCTGAGAGAGTTGGTTAGTGAGCTCTAGTAGGCGCTCTTGGTCTTGCTGAGTGATCATCTTACTGGCTGAAAGTGATGCCTGTGAGATCAGTAGTTTGGTCAGCGTTTCCAACTGTTTTGCTTGGATCTTCTCATTACCTTTACTGATCACTACTGTGTTTTTAATGGTTACCACGAACATAGCAGCCAACAGAATTAGGGCTAGTACTCGTAAAGCGTTACGTATTGAGAACAATGATTCATTCATGTTTCACGAAGCCTGAAATAAACAAATGTTATGATTAAGACATATTGAGACTTGCGTTTTCAAATTGCAATAGGTTAACGTTTAGCATAGTTAATTAGGAATCATACACATGGACGCTCAGAAATATCTGCCGATTAAAAGGCATACGACATTATTAACCCGACTCCCCGAGACACGTTTCGCTTCTCAACTCGCAAAATCTAAAGCCAATTGGATTGTGTTCGGTGAGTACTTATCTCCACAATCATTTGATGACATCGACTTTTTCACTGGTACCTACAACACCATCCTCAATACGTGGAAGGTGGGACATTACGAAGTGGCACTGATGTCAGGGAACTTAACCCCGGCACACGAAGAAATTTTACAAGCACTGAAGCTTGATTATGCTTGCCTTAGCGAGGTCCCAGACTTATCTAAGCCAGGTTTGATCGTGATGGATATGGACTCCACAGCAATTCAAATTGAATGCATCGATGAGATAGCAAAGCTCGCAGGAGTCGGAGAGTTAGTTTCTGAAATCACAGAGCGTGCGATGCAAGGCGAGCTCGACTTTGAACAGAGCCTACGCCAACGCGTTGGGGCACTGAAAGGTGCGGATGAGTCGATACTGGAGCAAGTGCGCCAGTCATTACCATTCATGCCAGACTTGGTTGAGCTAGTGAATACTCTGAATAAACTTGGCTGGAAGACGGCGATTGCATCGGGTGGTTTTACTTATTTCTCAGACTACCTGAAAGATACGCTTGATCTTGACCACGCTCAGTCAAACACGCTAGAGATCGTCAATGGTAAATTGACGGGTGAAGTATTAGGCGATGTTGTTTCCGCACAGACCAAAGCGGATATCTTGGTAGAACTTGCTGAAGAGTATGAACTGGAACTGCATAACACCGTTGCCGTGGGTGATGGTGCCAATGACTTGGTTATGATGGGTTCTGCCGGTTTAGGGATTGCTTACCATGCAAAACCGAAAGTTGAACAACAAGCTCAAACTGCTGTGCGTTATGCTGGCTTAGGTGGGGTGCTTTGTATCTTGTCAGGTGTATTAGCTAAGCAGCAAAAAATTAGCTGGCAAGCGAAGCCTTAGTCATATTTAGGGCGGTATAACGGATACAAAAAAGCAGGTGATGAGCCTGCTTTTTCTATTTTTAAATCCGATAAATCTACAAACTGGTAAGTTGATCTGGTTATTTAGTGCGAGAGTTCTAATCGAATCAATACTTCATCGGTAATGTCTTCTATCTCACCATAACCAATAAAAGCGGTGACCTCACTCTCTAACTTCTTCGCTTGGTGCATACTGATGCGCGAAAGCTCGGCTAAGTCTGATTGGAACAAACTTGTTAATGGATTAAAGATAGGGGCGGTAGTGACTCGCAGTACATACACATCACCCAGATCTTGTGCCTTCTTAATGAACGAGATACGTTCTTTCGTAGATGCAAAGTCTTTCACCAACTTCGTATGTACAGATTGAATCTTGTTACCAAACTTTATCGCAGCAATGTATACGTCATGATGTTTTGGCTCTGCACCTTCAATTCTTTTCAGTGGCTCAGCTAATAGTGAATTAGAGTGACCTTTGAAAATCGGTTCCAGTGAAAACTTTTGGTTGTGCCCAAGTTTAGCGAGTAACGCTAGATGCTTGTTCAGCGGGAAGTTCACACCAATGAGCTTACAACGCAACGTTGAGCCCGGCTTATCAATGAAAATTGGATTACTGACCATTTTGTTAAGCAAAACAGTGTGCAGTGATTTAAGCAGTGAATCGGTGGGCAGTATTTCTTGCTTCTTATTTAGCTTACTTTGGTTCTGATCGATAAGCCCATTGAGGAAGGCGATGGTACGCATTGTTTTTGCATTCTCGGTGATAACCAATTGAACATTGCAACCGTTCGGGCTTACACGAATTACATGGTAAGGCACTGTGCTTAATGGCAAGTTTTTATCATAGAGTTGCAGTTCATTAAAATTCACCACAACCGGATCATCAATCTTGAGTACCATTGGGTGTTCAAGGGTAATGCTTAGGCCACGTTTTGATATGTCTACAGTGTGTCCATTTATTGTTGGGCTATCTTGTGATGTGAGTTGAATTGGCGATTTAAAGCTATATCTCGGTTCTTTACGACGACTTTGGGAATCAAAGTAGATACTTTGAATGTTCCCCACCACCGTTCGCGGATGACGAAAGCGATTAAGGTCACTGCTTGGAATGCGTGGTTTTTCACTTAATAGGTAATCGGCAGCACTTTCGTGATCACCGATCTCTTGCAAGATACCGCAATGAGTCAGTTGCGCAGAGCTTTGAGCAAGCGTATCTGAATGCTCAGCTAAGGCTTGTCGCTCAGAGTCGGATAATTCGAAAACCGAGAATTTGAACGCCTTCCAACTTTTACGTTTACCGCCTATGTGCCAGAACAGTTGCCTCTCTTCACGAGAAGCTTCAGGCAGCATCATCGAGTAGAACAAGGTCTTATTTTTATGTTCATGAGTAAAAGAGTAGATAACGTTACTGGTTCCCTTCACGCCAGGCTTAGCGAGTAATTTCATACGTTGTTCGTTGAACAAAGTACCCAGAGCCTGTTGGTTACGCTCATCATGCCAGTATTGCCATTGGGGATGATTGTTATCCGTGAGCAGCGCGAGCTTCAACTCACTACCACTGAAGAATAGAGGGAGATTACAGGTGTACTTTAGATAGGTGTGTTCAATACCGCGAGTTCGCGTTCGAATGAGCCTATCTTGATTCTCATGGCTGGTTTTCTTGCTGACACTATTTAGAGATTCATCGAGTAAACGAGCCACACTCGTTGTATCGCTGATTCTCATGCATCTTAAAAATTTAACTGCATTGTTCTCGTAGGATTCATCAATACCCAGAATACGAAATTCAACCGCCTCATTAACATCGGCTTCTAGTGACTTTTCAACAAGCTCAGTGAATTTAACACTGATGATTTCCCCTAGGTTGTATTTAAACGCCCTTGGTACCTTGAACTTTGCACCCGACGGAGAAATATCAACTGTCACACCATGCAGGCTTTGTCCTTTTGGTGTGGTGATTTCAACCTGTGAGCTAATCTTGAGCCTGTTTTCTTTGCGTTTTAAATCGTAACCGAGGTTAATGGCTTCTGCTTCATAGGGGCTATCAGCGTTAGTGATATCGTGGTCATCTTGAGAGGATGTTTTAACAATATTACGAAGAGGTTGAATGCGAGGAGTCATCACTAACTCCCACACGCCCTCGGTATAACCTTTAAATTTTTTAGTACCACGTTGATACGCGTTCAAAGCTATGTCATCAAGCCAATGTTTACGCTCGTCTAGCGTGAATTGATGACATTCATTATCAATACGCCCGCGTAAATCAATGCTCTTTGTACACGGAGCCATGATACGATTCAGTTCCATTTTAACGAGCAGTTTTAGAGACGGCGATTCGCCTTCTGTCATTTGAGAAAGAAGGAATTCGAAATCTTCGGCATGGTAGGCCGGAATAAGTCGTTCTGCTACAGATAGAATTTCAGATTGCTGCATACTTTTCTTGTTAGAATGGATGGTGCTTTATTGTTATCGACAAGTTGTATTTGATCTTTAGGTATTCGAGGTTCTACTGCAACTTTTATTTTCAGCTGTACGGTCAACGGGGTCACAAAATAGCAACATTTACCCGTTACCAAGCAAATTATTGAGGTTTTATGGCTAAGGCAAAGCGAGCTTATGTGTGTAATGACTGTGGTGCTAGTCTTGGCTTTATTGTTAGACGTCACATCCATTAAAATTTATTAGAGTAAAAATTAGACGAAATGTAAATGTACTTATATGATAGGTATTAGTTCAGCGTAACCCTTAAGTCAGTGTACAGGATCACAAAATGGCAAAACCAAAGAATCGAATGGTATATATGTGTAGCGAGTGCTCCTATGAATCGGTTAGGTGGGTAGGCCAATGTCCGAATTGTAAGTCATGGAATACTATGGCAGAGGTCAATATCCCTGCTGTATCAAAAACTACTTCTGCACTCAATAGGGCAACAGGTGGGAGTGGTTTAGGTGGTTATGCAGGTTCTAGTGGCAAAGGCGCAAGAAAGCTAGATGATGTATCTGTTGTTGAAGCTAACCGTGTATCAACGGGTCAGGCAGAGTTTGATCGTGTGCTTGGTGGAGGTTTGACTTTAGGCTCTGTAGTTTTGGCTTCAGGAGATCCCGGTGCAGGTAAAACCACGTTATTGACTCAAATTGCTGCTCACATGAGTCAGTCTATGCCAACAATGTATGTGACAGCAGAGGAGAGCCTGAGTCAGTGGAAAAAGCGAGCAAAGGAACGGCTAGGGTTAGAGTTTGATAGCTCAAACTTCTGGGTGGATGACTCTGACTGTATTGAGGATATTGTTGTTGCAGTCAAACAACATGGCATAAAGTTACTAATCGCAGATTCAGTTCAGGCATTTGAATCAACGAGTGTTGAGGGTAGTGCTGGTGGTGTGACTCAAGTAAAAACCTGTGCCCAGATTCTAAACCGCTTGTGTAAAACTGAAGGTGTCACCCTTATTCTTGTTGGGCAAGTTAATAAAGATTCAAAGATGGCTGGACCACAGACTCTGAAGCACATCATCGATACAGCCGTTCATATTGACGTTACAGAGAGTAATGTCAGGATTTTACGTTCAGACAAAAACCGTTTTGGCGATACCGATCAGGTTGGTATTTTTCAAATGATAGAGAAAGGCATGATTAGTGTTGATAACCCTAGTCGTCTGTTTCTAAGTGGTGGGGATGAGCGTTATGAGGGCTCTGCTGTCACTGTAATCAAGGATGGGGCTCGGAACCTCCTAATTGAAATCCAAGCTCTCGTGACAGAGTTCGAGGGAGAAAAACCTATTCGTAACTGTATTGGTGTTAGCTATTCAAGATTGGCTTTGATCACTGCGGTGTTGAAGAAGCATGGTGGGATTAGCACTCACTATGATATCAATATCAGCCTTGTAGGGGGCCTGAAGATGGCAGATACAGAGACCTCTACTGATCTTGCTGTTATGGCTGCTTTGATAAGCTCAATCAACTCTAAGGCGACGCCTGAAGATTCTGTGTTTATCGGGGAGGTGGCTTTAACTGGCGAGATCCGCCAAGTTCAAGGTGGTGTAGCTCGTGTTATAGAAGCAACTAAACATGGCAAGAAACAGATCTATATCCCTAAGGCAAACTACCATAAATCAATGCTGAAGGACTTAAGCGCTGATCAGAAGATAATCCCGGTCTCCAAAATTCGTGAAGTAATTGAGGCTTTGAAATAGGAATTTTGGTATTCGGTCTATAGTCAGGAGGCTAATATGAGTAGGCAAAAGAGGATGGTGCCTAAGTCATTCGGGGATGGTGACTATTCTGTTGTTAAAACAACAGTTAACAAATACCCGAAGTGTTATTTTGAGCCATCTGATGGTAATACACTCAAACCTGTTCTAGCTGAACAGAGGTCTCCAATCTTTATCGATATCCCTCTGTTATGTGATGGGCGTGGAAGGAATGTCATTCCGGCTAACCTGTATATCAGGTATAAGGCTCGGCACTCGCCCGATAACAAAACGCTAAAAGACTATTCTCAAGCTCTATTGGCCTTCTATAGATACATGTCTATTGAAAACAAAAATATCTACGATGTGTGCTCAATAAAAGAGAAAGGTGTTGTATACAAGTTCAGGGACTTCTTACTTAATAATATAAAACGCGATATTGATGGCGAGGTAAAGGGAATTTATTTACCGAGTACGGCATCTAGCTACCTATTGAAGATTGTTGATTATTATAACTTTATGAACGCCTCAAGAATTGTTGAATTCAAAGAGGGTGTCTTCGTACCATTTGAATACAAAATCAAATCAATACAAAAGCGAAAATCCAAAAAGTCTGATAATAAAATACTCGGCCATCTAGATAGGAGTATGGGCAGCCTGATTATTAAGACTACTGAGATAACCAGACCATTCGGGCAGATTCAAACTGTTGAGTCTCATAAAAAACTATCTCCAATGACTGAAGACGATAAGCAGGTTTTTTTAGCCGCTCTTAATGACGACTTCAGTGACCCGAAAGATCTGATGCTAAGAACGGCTGTCGAAACAGGGCTGAGATTAGCAGAGTTTGTTACATTTCCTCAGAGTGAGGTGAGAGACCCTAAGGCTCAAATTGTAAAGTGCACTATTAGCGAACTCCGTAATGATTGTCTAACGAAGTCTGGTAAAGAGAGAACTATAGATGTGCACTTCGATTTGATGAATCAGTTAGAGCTGTACCGTCTTTCAAAAGCTAGACACAAGGCTCGAAATAAATGCTTGATTCGGCATAATAGTCTGTTCTTGAAAAGTAACGGATACCCATATCAGCCAAATACTCTTGAGAAGCATTTTGAGAAGATACGTTTGCAGATACAAGAAGAACACCCTGATTGGTATTATACGATACATGACCTCAGATCAACGTTCGCTACACATTGGTTATATGATGAGCACGTTGAAACAGGAAAGCCTTTTGATACTCTGCTTGGTGATCTTGCCGAACTTATGGGGCATGAAGATACGTCGATGACAGAGAAGTACATCAAGTACATGAATACAAAAGAAAACTGGTTTAAATTTGCTAGGAGGCAAAACCAGAAAGCAGCGGAAAATTTTCATGGCGGAGAAAGTTAGTGGCTAAAAGTCCAATGTCTGGTCTCGTAAAGCAGCCTCGGGTTAACAAACCTATAGAGCGGGAAGTGGCTGTGGAAGTAGCAGATATATCGATGTCATTGGAGTTCACCATGCAAACCACCGAACAGGTGATTAAGGTTGACTTTAGGAGTTTGTGTTACAAAGAGTGCAACCCAAATAAAGGAATGGCAGTTCCTTGCCGAAACGAAGAAATAAGAAAAATTTACACAAAGATTAAAAACGATACGAGTTCTGACGATAGTAGGTACACCCTTTCTGTAATTGCTAAGCGATACATTGCTCTTTGTGATGTTAGGTCGTTAAATCCATTTGATAGAAGTGGTATCGAAGGGATTTTAGGAGTCAACGGGGAGTTAACTCGGCAAGAAAAATTAGCTAATGAACCAATGCCTTTTTTGTTTAACTATCCAGATGGCACAGGGTTGGGGATAAAAACGTCTACCGCTAATTCTTTCACAGCTGCGACGAAGAAGATATTGGAAGCTGCTGGGTGCCCCCATTCCATTATTGCGAAGTATGCAAGAAGGGAGAAGCAGCCTACCAACGATGGTTATACTCTTCCTCATACGGAAGGGGAAATCGATACCATTTTAGCCAGAACTCAACCATATTTCTTTTATCTCGCAGAAGGTATATCAGACTATTTTGACAAGCATGGTGAAGTCCCTGAACAGTTATACAACGTACCAATTGGCGTTTCGAGTCGTGAAGGGGATAATAAACAGTTAAAGATAGATTTAGCCAGCCGCGTAGGAAAAACATTCAACTACAACCTATTGCCTTTTAACCAGATGATGGTTTCTGGCTACCTTCTCTTTTGTTATTACAGTGTACTTAACGATAGCCAAATTAAAGATGTGAGACATCCAATATCAATTGTCACACAAAGAAGAGAAGGTCGGACAGAAAGGTATGTGAAAATTAAGGGCTATAAGGCAAGAAGTAGCGCTGATGTAGAAGCCTATTTTGTTGGTATTGAAAGTGGGGAGCACGGAGAAGTTGAGGCTGAAGGTAGTCAAGTAGGAGTTATTGTGATCCGCACCAGCAGTTTTGGACACTGAGTTAAGTGAGTACAATCACTAATGAG